>JAJYHF010000001.1:6958-12750 GCA_021784875.1 bacterium | reverse complement strand
ACATCATCTATTGGGAACCGGGAACGGTCGCGCGCTACGACTGGGGCACCGATGGCACGAGCGCGCTCACGCAGCCGCCGATACTCGCCTACGCCGTGCAAGCGGTCTTTGAAGCGACCGGCGACGACGCCTTCCTTCGCGAGCTCTACCCCTCGCTCCTGCGCTTCTACCATTACCTCGTCGACAAGCGTGACCCGCGCGACCACCATCTCTCCGGCATCATCAATCCGGACGAGTCGGGCGAGGACAATAGTCCGCGCTTCGATGACGTGCTTCACGTGCCCGTCGACATCTCGCTTGCGGATCATCTCGCGCGCCGTCTCGAGCTCGTAGATGCGAACCGGACCTGCGACTTCGACGCGGAGACCTGCATGAAGCGGCATTTCTGGGTGAAGGACGTCCCCTTCAACGCGATCCTCGTCGAGAACCTGCGCGTGTTCGCGAGCATCGCCCGGCGGCTCGGCGAGAAGGAGGGGGAACGTTTCGCGACGCTCAACGCCGACCTGATCGGTACGGCGATGCGCGAACGCCTTTTCGCTGAAGGCGTCTACTGGTCGGCCGAGGCGATGAACGATCCTTATGAGCTCCTGAAGGTCGACACGTGGGCACATTTCGCGCCCTTGTTCGCCGGACTGTATTCCGAGGACGAGGCGGAGGCACTCGTGCGCAACAGACTCTTCAACGAGGATACCTTCTGGTCGCCGCACGGCATCCGCACGGTATCGCGACAGGAAGCGTCCTACCGGCCGGACGGCTACTGGCGCGGTTCGGTGTGGATGGCGCCGCACTGGTTCATCTATAAAGGTCTCGTGCGCTACGGGTACGCCGAGGAGGCGCGCCGCATCCGCGACGTCTCCGTCAGGCTCATCGAGCAGAGCGGCTTCCGGGAATATTTCGACCCGGAGACAGGGGAGGGATACGGTGCACATGACTTCACCTGGGGCACGCTCGTAACTGATATGATGGACGTATGACGTACGACGAACTCAGACAGGAATGTTCCCGCCCGCTCTCGATCGAGGGCGCGCCGCGACCGGCCGGGCGCACGCAGATAATCGTGGGCGGCATGGGCGGGTCGGCATTGCCGGCATACGCCTTGCGCTTCTTCGATCCCGCGCTCCCCATCGCGGCGCACCGGGACTACGACCTTCCGGAAGACGCTCCCGAGGACGCGCTCTATGTCGCGCTCTCATATTCCGGCAATACGGCAGAAGCGCTCTCCTTCGCACGAGCAGCGCGAGAGCGCGGCCTCCCGCTCGCGGTCATCGCCTCGGGCGGGGAGCTCCTCGCGCTCGCCGAGGAGGCCGGTATCCCGTATGTGCGGGTGCCGGGCGGCATGCAGCCTCGGAACGCGCTCTTCTATTCCACCCGCGCGCTCGCGGAACTCATGGGACGGGATGCGCTCGTCGCGCCGCTCGGGGGAGTCTCCTTCGACGCGGACGCTCTCGAGCGGGAGGTGCGCTCTCTCGCCGGGAAGCTTGCGGGCGCTCTGCCGATCATCTACGCCTCGCGCCGGAACGGCTTCCTCGCCTACGTCTCCAAGATAAATCTCAACGAGACGGCCAAAATGCCCGCCTTCGCGAACGTTTTCCCTGAGTTGAACCATAACGAGATGCAGTCCTTTGATTCTGCAACGCCCGAGGATGTCGCCGCGCTCGCGCGCTTCGTGCTCCTGCGTGATCCGTCGGACGATCCACGCCTCGCGAAGCGGATGGACGTCTTCGCCGAGCTTATGCGCGAGCGCGGCCGGCAGGTGGTCGAAGTCCCGCTCCCTGACGCCTCGCGCGCCGAGGTCTTCCTGCGGACCTGGTTCCTCATGCACCGCACTGCCCGTGCGCTCGCCGAGGAGCGCGGCGTCGACCCGGATGCAGTCTCGTTCATCGAGGACTTCAAGAAGCGTATTGCCGCATGAACGGGATCGTCTTCGACATCGGCGGCACGCATCTGCGCATCGCGCGGGCGGAGAGTGGGGCCCTGCGTGATATGGAGCGCGTCGACACGCCGAAGGATCCGCACGCGGCCGTCGAGGCCTTCGCGGCCTATTGTGAGACACACGAGCTCGAGGCAGGATCAGTGGCGGCGGGAGGCTTCGCTGGCATGGTGCGGGACGGCGTTATCCTTGAGGCGCCGAACTTGCCCGGCTGGGACGGCTTCGACCTCGCAGCGGCGCTCCGCGAACGCTGCGGCTTCTCCATCGCTCGGCTCTTCAACGATGCCGAGGTCGCCGGCGTCGGCGAAGCGCTCTTAGGTGCGGGGAACGGGTATCGCGTCGTGGGCTATATCACCGTAAGCACAGGGATCGGCGGAGCGCTTATCATCGACGGCGCTCCAGCGCCTCATGGCATCGGATATGAACCCGGCCATCAGATCATCGATCTCGAGACGATGCATACGCTCGAAGGCCTTGCTGGCGGGATGTCGCTCAAGAAGGAGTTCGGCGCGCCGCCTGAAGAGCTTCCGCGCGACATCCTCGCGTCGCGCGCTCGCGCGCTCGCCGCCGGTCTCTACAACGTCATCCGTATCTGGTCGCCCGAGGTGCTCGTGCTGGGCGGCTCCTTGATGAATGACGAGACGGGGTATCCCCTCGATCTCGTGAAGAAGGATCTCGAGTCGTTGCCGGTCAAGCTCCCGCCGCTGCCGCCCATCGTCCATTCCGCACTCGGCGATGAAGCCGGCCTCCGCGGTGCGGCGCTTCTCCTTTGAAAATTGAAAAGCCGCAGGAAATCCGTTAGGATGCAAGGGTGCTGTTACGTGCCGAGATAGCTCAGTTGGTAGAGCACGCCCATGGTGGGCCGCAAAGCCCCGCCCACGATTCCCGCGAGGGAACCGCGAATCTCGAATAACGGTCAATAGCCCCACCGGCCAAGACCGTGGCATCTCTTAGGAGAGGCCCGAACGACTGACAAGGGCATCCCTCGCGGATGAATATACAGTCTAGCCCCCTTCAGCGTGGCACAGAAGAAGGGGTGGAAGCGAAGGGCGAGGTCGTCGGTTCAATCCCGACTCTCGGCTCCAAGATGTGAATAACCGATATAGTTGAGTAAGGTGCTGTGATGGTATTATTCTGCTATGAGTGGCATTTCTGAAAAAGAATTGCGGTCCCTTTATCTCGCTGAAGGGCGATCGGTGAGCGATATTGCGCGGAAGTTCCGCTGTTCAGAAAGCAGAATAAACTATTGGCTCAAGAAATTTGGCATACCGAAGCGCTCCATTTCAGACGCGGTGTACCAAAAGCACAACCCGAATGGCGATCCGTTCTGCTTCTCCCAGCCTAATACGCTCGAACGAGCGTTCCTTTACGGACTCGGCATGGGACTCTATTGGGGCGAGGGGACGAAAGCGAGCAAGACTGCCGTGCGTCTCGGGAATTCGGATCCTCGGCTTGTAAAAGCGTTTATTTCGTTCCTGGAACAAATCTACGGTATACGACGAGAGAAACTCCGTTTCGGCCTCATCATCTTTTCTGATATGGACGAGGAACGCGTTCGTACCTATTGGCAAAAGACTCTCGGATTTTCCGCGAAGCATTTTATGAAGACGACCATCAAACCGGAACGCTCAGGAGGGACCTATACGCGCAAAACCGAATATGGAGTCCTGACTGTGTACTTCAACAACTCGAAACTCCAAAAGGATATTTGCGATACGATAAAAGGTCTGTAATATAGGGCAAGTAAGCCGGAGTAGCTCAGTTGGTAGAGCATTCGCATCGTAAGCGAAAGTGCGTCGGTTCAAGTCCGACCTCCGGCTCAGAGAGGATATGGACGATCGAGAGAAGCGCCTGGCAGAGCTCGAAGCGATGATGGCGTCGCCCGAATTTTGGGCGGACAAGGACAAGGCGCAGAAGCTGGTGCAGGAATATCAAAGCCTGAAGGAGGGCGGCAGCGGCGATCCGCATGACGCCGGCGATGCGACGCTCGCGATCCTCGCGGGCGCAGGCGGCGATGACGCCGAGGACTTCGCGCGGATGCTCCGCCGGATGTACGAGGGCTACGCAGGCCTGAAGGGCTGGCGCGTGCGCGAACTCCACGCGAATGAGAACGACCAGGGCGGATATCGGAACGTCCTCCTCGAGATTGCCGGAACAGGTGCGTATGGCCGCTTGAAGCATGAGGCGGGCGTGCATCGGCTCGTGCGCCTCTCGCCCTTCAACGCGGCCGCGAAACGCCAGACCTCCTTCGCGCTTGTTGAGGTGCTGCCCGAGCTTGTCGCGGGTGATGCTATCGAGCTGAAGCCCGACGACCTCGAGATGCAATTCGCGCGGGCGGGCGGTGCGGGCGGCCAGAATGTGAACAAGCGCGAGACGGCCGTGCGCATCGTCCACAAGCCGACCGGCCTTTCGGTGCATGTCTCCTCGGAGCGCAGCCAGCAGGCCAATCGGGAGAAGGCGCTCGAGCTCTTGAAGGCGAAGCTCTTCGCGAAGGAAGAGGCGGAGCGCGAAGCGGCGGCGAAGGGCCGCTCGATCGCTGCGACGACCGCGAACGAGTGGGGGAGCCAGATCCGTTCCTACGTCCTCCATCCCTACAAGATGGTGAAGGATCATCGCACCGGCCACGAGTCCGGTAATCCCGACAAGGTCCTCGAAGGCGATCTCGATGCCTTCATCGATGCTGTAGCGGCAGGCGAGCAAGCGGTCGGAGAAGACGCATGAAGCGAGGCATCCTGATAGGGATAACGGTCGTCGTGATAGGACTGGCTGCCGGGGTAATCTTTTATAGGACATATTCGCGGCAAGGAGGGGACGCGACCTTCGGCGGCGTGTCCTTGAAGCTCGAGTACGCGACGACGACACCGGTCCAGGAGCGAGGCTTGGGCGGTCGTTCCTCGATACCGGACCATTATGGGATGCTTTTTGTCTTCGGTACGGCGAGCCGGTACGGCTTTTGGATGAAGGATATGCTCGTCCCCATCGACATATTCTGGCTCGATGGCTCCCTTCGGGTCGTCTCCGTCTCGCGCGATGTGAGCCCCTCGACCTATCCCGATGTCTTTTATCCGCCGGTGCCGGTTCGTTTTGTCCTTGAGACCGCGGCCGGGTTCGCTCGAGCGAACAACATCGCGACCGGCACGCCACTTATTTGGAAAGATGTCATAGACGTTTCGAAATAACACTGTCCACAGCGGCATTCTCTGCAGACGGAGGTACACTGGTTCCATACGCGAATCTCGCGCCTTAACCGCCGTCTTCATCATCAAGCCAACCATGCCTAAAGCCGCTCACGCCACCGCTCGTTCGAAGGTCCTTTCCGCTTCAAAGGCGCGTTCGTCAGGGAGTCGTGAGACGCAGTCACCGGCTTCGAAAGAGACGCTTCGCTATCGCGAGACGATTCCGCAGATTGAGAGATCTAGCGTGACGGACGGTTAGCGCCCTTCGACTTCGACAAGATCGTCGAGGCCATCTTCAAGGCGATGGCCGCGACCGGCGAGGGGACGCGGGAAGATGCGATACTCGTGTCGCATCAGGTCGTGGGCGAGCTCAGCCGCTTCGCGAAGAAGTATAAGACCTTCATGCCGACCGTCGAGGGTACCCAGGACTCGGTCGAGAAATACTTGATCCTCAACGATTTCGTGAAGACGGCGAAGGCGTACATTCTCTATCGCGACAAGCGGGCGCAGCTCCGTTCGGTGAAAGTCGAGATTCCCGAGCGTGTGCAGAAGCTCGCTGATGAGAGCAAGAAATATTTCGAGGGGAATGCGCTCGGCGAGTTCGTCTATCTGCGCACCTACGCGAAGTGGATTCCGGAGGAAGGACGGCGGGAACGTTCAGCGAAGCTTCAGTGATGCATCGTGTC
>JAJYHF010000001.1:0-6948 GCA_021784875.1 bacterium | reverse complement strand
TCTATCTGCGTACGTACGCGAAGTGGATTCCCGAGGAGGGTCGCCGCGAGACCTGGGTCGAGACCGTCGATCGCTATATGGGCTTCATGCGCGAAAATCTCGGCAAGAAGCTCACCGAAAAGGAATACGCCGAGGTGCGCACGGCCATCCTCAAGCAGGAAGTGATGCCCTCGATGCGACTCATGCAGTTCGCGGGGGAGCCGGCTCGCCGCTGCAACACCTGCGCCTATAACTGCACTTTCACCGCGCCGACCAAGCTCGAGGACTTCGCCGAAGTCATGTATCTCTCGATGCAGGGCTGCGGCGTCGGGTTCGCGGTCGAGAGTCAGAACATCGAGCAGCTCCCGCAGATCATGAAGCAGCGCGGCGAGAAACTCCCGACGCACGTCATCGCCGACTCCAAGGAGGGCTGGTGCGACGCGCTCACTTTGGGCCTCAAGACCTGGTACGCAGGAAAAGATATCAGCTTCGATTATTCGAAGATCCGTCCGGCCGGCGCGCGTTTGAAGACGATGGGTGGAAAGGCTTCCGGTCCCGAGCCGCTGAAGTCGCTTCTCGACTTTACTCGTGAGCGGATCTTCGCTCGCCAGGGCCGTCGGCTCCGCAACGTCGACGCGCACGACGTCCTCTGTAAGATCGGTGAATGCGTGGTCGCGGGCGGCGTGCGCCGCACGGCGATGATCTCGCTCTCCGATCTCGACGATACCGATATGCGCGACGCCAAGAAGGGTCAGTTCTACATGACCGACCCGCACCGCATGGTGGCGAACAACTCGGCCGTCTACGAGGCGCAGCCGACCAATACCGAGCTTATGGACGAATGGGTCGCGCTCATGAATTCGGGCTCCGGCGAGCGAGGTATCTTCAACCGTGGCAGTCTCGCGAAGACGCTCCCTAAGCGCCGCGTCGATTACTTCAAGAAAGAAGGTTTCATCGGTGAGGATGGCGTCACGCGAGGAAGTATCGGCGCGAACCCGTGCGCCGAGATCATCCTGCAATCCAAACAGTTCTGCAATCTCTCCTAGGTCATCGCACGGTCCCACGACACCGAGGCTTCGCTCCTGCGCAAGGCGCGCCTCGCTGCCATCATCGGCACCTACCAATCGACCTTGACGGACTTCCAGTATATATCGAAGGACTGGACCGACCACAACAAGGCTGAGCGACTTCTCGGCGTCTCGGTTACGGGACAGTGGGACTCGCCGGTCGCGCGCCAGCCGGAAGTCCTCGAGAAGCTTCGCGACACGGCGGTGAAGACGAACGTCAACTACGCGAAGCGCTTCGGTATCGCGCGCAGCAACGCGGTCACGGCCGTGAAGCCCTCGGGCACTGTCTCGCAGACCTTCAACTGCGCCTCGGGCATCCACCCGCGTCATGCGCCCTACTACATCCGCCGCGTGCGCATCAGCGCGACCGACTCGCTCTTCAAGCTGATGCGCGACCAGGGCGTCCCGTACTATCCGGAAGTAGGGCAGACGATGGAGGACGCGAACACGTACGTCCTCGAGTTCCCGGTCATGGCACCGGATCAGTCCAAGGAAGCGAAGTTCAAGGACGATTTCGCGGCGATCGACCAGCTCGAATACTGGAAGCGGGTGAAGCTCCACTACACCGAGCATAATCCCTCTGCGACCATCTCGGTCGGCGAGGACGAGTGGATCGGCGTCGTCGACTGGGTCCATAAGAACTGGGACATCATCGGCGGACTCTCGTTCCTCCCGCGCAGCAACCACGTCTACCGGCTCGCGCCCTACGAAGCGATCAGCAAGGAGGAATACGAGAAGCGCATGGCTGCTTTCCCTAAGGTGGACTACTCGAAGCTCATCGCCTACGAACGCCAGGACGAGACCGAGATGAAGAAGGAACTTGCCTGCGCCGGTGGCACCTGCGACGTCGTCTAAGATGTCCCACTCTCTTTATCCGACAGTCATTCTTCCTGTACGGGATAGTAGTTAGAAAGCTCACTGGGACAAAGGGACGGTTTTGGTATAATAAAAGCCTATGACCATCACTACCGTCGTGCTCATTATTGTCGCGATTATCGTGCTCTGGGCGATCTTCGCCTATAACCGCCTCGTGTCGCTCAGGAACCGCGCCAAGGAGGCCTGGGCCGATATCCAGGTCCAGCTCAAGCGCCGCTACGACCTCATCCCGAACCTCGTCGAGACGGTGAAGGGCTATGCTGCGCACGAGAAAACCGTGTTCGAGGACGTGACCGCCGCGCGTACCGCTGCGATGAGCGCTCCGGCCGCGACGCCCGCTGACCAGATGAAGACCGAGAACCAGCTCTCCGGAGCCTTGAAGTCGCTCTTCGCCGTCTCCGAGGCGTACCCGGACCTGAAGGCGAACGAGAACTTCCTCTCGCTCCAGCGCGAGCTCGGCGACACCGAGGACAAGATCCAGGCCGCCCGCCGCTTCTACAACACGACCGTGATGGCGCTCAACACCGCCGAGCAGTCCTTCCCGGGCAATACGATCGCGGGCGCATTCGGTTTCGGCCCGATGGACCTCTTCGAGCTCTCAGCTGCCGATGCTGCAGCCGCAGAGCCGGTCGCCGTGAAGTTCTAAGGGTGCTGTCGCGTATCATCAGCTGATGGCCACGAATCTCTAGGAAGAGCGCGCGAGCAATATCCGCCGGACTTGGGCGCTCATCGTCGGCTTCGCCGTCGTCATCATCGCGCTCGGCTACGCCGTCTCCTGGTATTACGGCGACCCGACCATTCTCGTCCTCGCGGTCATCATCGCGCTTGCGACGAACTTCTACGCCTACTGGCGCTCTGACACGCTCGTTCTCTCGCTCAATAAGGCGCGCCCGGCCTCGCGCGAGGAGTTCTTCGATTTCTATACCGTCACCGAGAACCTCTCGATCGCGGCGGGCCTGCCGTGCCCCAAGCTCTACGTCATCGACGATCCGGCGCCGAACGCCTTCGCGACCGGCCGCGACGAGAAGCACGCGGTCGTCTGCGCCACCACCGGCCTCCTCGCGATGATGACGCGCCCCGAGCTCGAGGGCGTGATCGGCCACGAGCTCTCGCACATCAAGAACCGCGACATACTGCTCATGACCGTCGCGGTCGTACTCGCGGGTTTCGTCGCGCTCGCGGCGAACTTCTTCCTGAGGCTTTCCTTCTTCGGCGGAGGGCGGCGCAATGATCGCAGCGAGGGCGGTGCGATCCTGATGATCCTCGCGATCGTCGGCATCATTCTCGCGCCTCTGGCGGCCAAGCTCATCGAGCTCGCCATCTCCCGCCGCCGCGAATATCTCGCCGACGCTTCGAGCGCGCTTCTCACGCGCTACCCCGAGGGTCTTGCCTCCGCGCTCGGGAAGCTGGGCAGCTACCAGGCACCGATGCGCTCCGCGAATCTCGCGACCGCGCACCTCTTCATCAACGACCCGTTCGGGAAGAAGTCAGGCAGTTCCTCCGGCTGGATCGAGCGGCTCTTCTCCACGCACCCGCCGATCTCCGATCGCATCCAGGCGCTGACTGGTGGACGACAATCATAAATTGATGTATGATACGGGCATGGAAGGGAATTCGCTAAAAAAGCAGTCAGACGGAGAACAACGCCATTCTCCCGAAGAGCCGCGCCTGTCTGAGCGGTATGCCGCCTTCCTCGAGAAGGTGAAAGGGAAGCTTTCTCCCGAGGAGACGGAGGAGTTCTCCGCACTCAATGAGGAAGAGAAGGGTAAGGAAAGCAGGGAAGATATGAGCGCCACAGACTATCTGACCGGTCTCCGGAATCGGCGCGGCTTCTATGAGGAGGTGCAGCGCTTGGATGCTCTTCTTGCACGCGAGCAGCAGTATACGCGCATGAAGATCCCGTCCGCATTCCTCTATATCGACCTTGACGGCTTCAAGGAAGTGAACGATTCGTGCGGGCATGCCTGCGGCGACCGAGGGCTCAAGCTCGTCGCCGAGAACGTGCGTGCCGCGGTGCGCGAATATGACGTGCTCGCCCGGATCGGCGGAGACGAATTCGGCGTCTTCACTCACGGGAATGACGAAGAAGCCGCCGTGCAGTTCGCGGGAAGGATCCGTGCCGCGATCGAGGGCGTCACGGAAAAGTTGCGTGCGGAATATCCGGGTTATAAGGGGCACCTCTCGGCGAGCATCGGCGTCATCGGGCTCGACGAAGCGAAAGGATTCCTCGGGGAAAAATTCACCCCCGAAGAAGCCATGCGCCTCGCTGACTTCGCCTTGTACGCAGCGAAGGCCGCAGGCAAGGAAGGAACGCTCTCCTACACGGAAGCGGCGAAGCTGGATAGCGACGGCACGTTCAAGAAGGATTTCCTGGCGAGCGCCTGACCGCTTTTTCTGCTATAACGTTCCTACGGAGGGTTCGCGTAGCCCTGCCGAAAATTGGAGGGTTCGCATAGCGGTCTAGTGCGCACGCTTGGAAAGCGTGTGTGGGGCAACCCACCGAGGGTTCGAATCCCTCACCCTCCGCAGGAACGTGAGACGGTGTCTCGCGACCGTTTCGCCTTGAAGAATAATGGTTTTTTGGGAATCGTATTTTTCCGAAAAGTTCGAGGGCGAAGGGACATCCGAACTTTTCGTGAAAATGGTATTTCGAGAACTGATATACTCAGCTATATGTCAACGCTCACGACACTATCGATATGGTGCGGCATTTTAGTGGGTCCTTTCTTTATTGCTGTCTTCCTCATTGAAGGACTGCTCCGTTCCGGCTACCAACCACTGCGCCAGCCGGTGAGTGCGCTTGCCATCGGTCCCCGAGGTTGGATACAGCGAACAAACTTTTATGTTACGGGCCTTCTCGCGCTTCTGTATGCGTTCGGTTTGCATGGAGCACTTGCGGTATATGGAAGCAGTTGGTGGCTGCCGGCTCTCGTCGCCGTGTTCGGCTTGGGACTTATCGGCGCAGGAATATTCGTGACCGACATTACAGGTCTTGCATGGCCGAGCCGTGCCGAGCGCACGAGAAGCAGATCGGGTCGATACGGAAATTGCGGAAGAGGACGTCCATGAAGTCGGTGCGGATGCCTGCGGTGCCGGCTGCCGTGATGGGCGGCGTGCCGCCGAAGGAACCGTCATCATGTACGGAAAGCAGAGGCTGCCAGGACTCGCTGCCTGGTTCCTCGATCGAGAGCTCGAGGAGCACGGAACCGTCCACGAGGTTGCGTGCCTCGCTTCTGAGGCCGATCCAAGTGTCATGCGGGATGAGATCAGGGTTCGTCGTGCGGTCATAGGCGCCCGGATAGATCGGCGTTATGGCGAGCGTGTAGTAGGTGCCGTGATACTTCTTCTTGATGACTGCCTGGCCGTCGACGCGGATGCCGGCGTAGTAGAGGGTGTCGTGATCCTGATAGCGAGTCATGAGCAGGAGACCATTCGATTCGTTGCGATTCTCGCTCGCGGATAGATGGTCAGCCGTGATGAGGAAATCCGATTGCACGACGGCATCGCCCCATTTCTTCAGTGTGAGGAGACGAAAGAGGTTCTGCGGGTGGTAACCTTGGTCGGTGTCGGTCGGACTGGAGAGGGCATAGGCTTCTCGCCAAGGATCGTTCTCGGGGAGTGAACCTTGGATGGTGCCGCCGTGGCCGTTCGCGATGACGAGCTCGGCGCCTGAGTCGAGGAACCAGTAGCGGCTCGCGCTCCGTGCCGCGTGGCTCGATTCGTAGAGGATCCCCGGCGCATTAAAGGTGTAGAGGAACGGCAGCTGCGTCGATACCGCTGGTGCGGGTGCTTCTACGACGGGCGGCGCCGCGACCGGCGCAGTTGGTTTCGTCGCCGGAGCCTGAACCGTCTCCGCGCTTCCTTGCGGAGCGGCCGTCGTTGCGGATGATGAAGCGGCGGCAGGACTCGGAGGAGTCGCCACAGGCGCTGTCGTGGTGCTCGCGGGCGCTATCGCGTCCTTCTGGCGAGGCTGCCCGGATGTCTCTGGCGCTCGTGTCGTGCTGCCGCTATTACCCCCATGTCGTACGATAATCGTCGTCATAGCCGCCATGAAGCTGATCGCAATGATGCCGGAAATGATGGACACAGTCTTTCCCATTTGGCGCCAGTCCATATGCCTGGCGCTGTCATAGAGCATATACCGAGATAGATTCGAGCGTCGAACGCGCGGTGCCGAGCGGCGTGTCCCAGACGCTTGCGCCGATGCCGCCCGCGCTCGGTACGTCCGTCACGGAGGCGCTCGCGCTCGCGCCATAGGCGTCGCAGCTCGCCGATGTGCCGTCGACCGTCATCGAGATGGTGGCGGTCGTCGGGAGCGGAGGCGGCGCATAGGGCGTTCGTGCGAGCGTCACGTGCGTATTCTTCGTATGGCGTTCGAGATATAAGTAATCCTGCGAGAAGGCACAGTCGAGGTAGGGCGTATCGGTCTCGGTGTGGCGCGCGATGAGCGATATCGTTCCGGCCTGCCATGCGACCTTCGCGTCGATACGATAGTTCTTCCACCGCTCGGTCCCGTCGAGGAAGACGGCCGCGCCGGTCGAGTCGGGAGCCGCGGCGAGCGCGAGCGTCGAGGAAGCGGTTGACGAAGCATCGCCCCAGTTCGTCTGCCAGTCGACGCCGAATGAAGAGGTCTTGTACGGGAGAGCCTTAGCTCGCCCGCCTTCGAGAACGGCGAGAAGATGTTGTCCATCCCAAGTCGGCGGCGGCTCGATGCGCTTCGTGAAGTATCCGGCCGGGTCGGGATAGTCGAACGAGTCGCCATTGCCGGCCCAGGTCTGGTAGAACGCAAGCGGATAGATCGATGGTACGACCTGCCCGAGCACCGTGTTCGCACTAGGATAATTGACGCTCTCCTGACCGAAATCGTTGTAGGGGTAGGCATATGCGACGACTGGCGTATCGAAGTCTTCTTGCAATGTGTCGCGGGCATTCACGAGATCTTGCCTTACTCTCCCGGCATACTCCGCCGGGGTCTCAATCCGATCCTTCTGAGGCAACCAGAAGAGGTTCGAAAGGAAGTGCTCCC
>JAJYHF010000046.1 GCA_021784875.1 bacterium | reverse complement strand
CTGTTCTTCGGTTCTTTTCATATGTTCCTACTATAAAGCATAGATGCTCGTGCTACCATTTCCATACGCTGATATGACGATACTCCAGCCTTTTTCGTCGTCTAGACGCCGGAAGTGGTGCGGCTCCATGAGCGGAGCGGTTATCGGCCTCCCGATCGCGGTCGCGGCCATCCTCGCCACGGCGCTCGTGTCCGGTCAGACTGCTCTCTATCTCGCCGCGATAGGAATCGGCGTGCTCACCGTGTGCATCGAGGCGTATCGCGACATACGCGCCGGCGACTGGTCGCTCGACTACATCGCCTTCCTCGCGATGACTGTCGCCCTCTTCTCGGACGAATGGCTCGCGGGGGCAGTCATCGCGCTCATGTATACCGGAGGGAAGGCGCTCGAAGCGTATGCTACGCGCCGCGCCGAAGCATCTCTCTCTTCCCTGCTCGAGCGTATCCCGAAGACCGCACTTATAAAACGCGGCGACGAGACCTTCGAGATTCCGCTCGCCGAAGTCCCGACAGGCTCGACGATCATCGTCCGCGGCGGCGAGCTCGTCCCGCTCGACGGGACGCTCGCCTCGTCGTCCGCGACGCTCGACCTGGCGAATCTCACCGGAGAGTCGCTGCCGGAGGAAGCGACCCGCGGCGCGTATGTGAAAAGCGGCAGCGTGAACGCTGGTGTCGCATTCGAGCTCAAGGTCTCGGGCGAGCTCGCTACGTCGACGTATGCGAAGATCGTCAATCTCGTGAAAGACGCCGAGAACGACCCCGCGCCGTTCGTCCGCCTCGCCGCGCGCGCGAACGCACCCTTCACCCTCGTCACGCTCGCCATCTCGGGCGGAGTGTTCGCCTTCACCGGCGACATAGCGCGCACGCTCGCTGTCCTCGTCATCGCCACCCCGTGCCCGCTCCTTATCGCCGCGCCGGTCGCCTTCATCGGCGGGCTCTCGCGCGCCGCGAGCAAGAACATAATCGTCAAGACGCCAGCCACCCTGGAAGCGATAGCGCGCGTCACCACCGTCTTCTTCGACAAGACGGGCACACTCACGCTCGGTGAGCCGCAGCTCGTCGACACCATCCTGCTCCAAGAAGGAGCTGCTCCGCGCCAGGCGCTCTCGCTCGCCGCCGCTCTCGAGTTCCATTCGATCCACCCGCTCGCGCGAGCGGTGATAAACGCGATGCACGCCGAGCGCTTCACCACCGACCCGGCGCACGACGTCCGCGAGACGGTCGGCGTCGGCATCGAAGGACGCCTAAACGGATTCCACCTTTCAATAGCTCAGGCTCCCGCCGAACATCACCGCGCTGGCGGCATCTCGCTCCTTTTGAAAAAGGATGGCGAGCCCTTTGCCGTCTTCCACTTCGCCGATCAGCTCAAGGACAACGCGAAGAAGCTCCTCTCCGGCCTAGCGCAAGAAGGACTCAAGGTCGCGGTGCTAACCGGCGACCGTAAGGAGCACGCCGAGGCGATGTTCGCCGGCTTCCCCGTCGAGACGCGCGCGGAGTGCACGCCCGCGGACAAGTATCGCTTCGTCGAAGAGGCCCGCGCCCGCGGCGAGACGGTCGCGATGATCGGCGACGGTTTGAATGACGCGCCAGCGCTCGCCCGGGCCGACGTCGGCATCGTCTTCTCCGGAACCGAGAACAGCGCCTCGATCGAAGCGGCCGGCGTCGCCATCCTCGGGCACGATGTCGAGCTCATCCGCGACCTGCTCGATCTATCGCGCCGCTCGGTGCGCATCGCGAGCGAGAGCGTGACGGCCGGCATCGGCCTATCCGTCGTCGGGATGCTCGTCGCGGCGGCAGGGTTCATCGTGCCAGTCGAGGGAGCCCTCCTCCAAGAAGGCATCGACGTGGCCGTCATCCTCAACGCCCTCCGCGCCGCCTTCCGCCCTCGGACATAATGACGGCGTCATTGCTCGCCTAAGCTGCAATCAGGCGAGGTCGATCAGTTTCAAAAGGTCGTCGGGCACTCCTCTCGAATAATCCTCGTCATAGAGGCGCAGGGAGAGATACAGGCTGTTGTAAGGGCGGTAATCGTCGGGACCGAAGATAACGACGTGAATGTTGCCGTCCGGCTCGCGCGACTGGTCGAGGGTCCCTGCGGCCTTCTGCTCGCGGAGGAACTTGAGCGCGCCGACGAACGAGAGGCCGAAGGTCGGCCCGAGCTGCACCGGGATAAGCCGCCACGAGAGATAGCTCAGGAGGAACGAGGCGTATCGGGAAGCGAACTGCAAATCTTTCTCTTCATCAAAATATTCTTGCCAGTGGAAGCGGATGTCCCGCTTCACCCGCGAGAGCGTGCGCGCAGCTGGCACCTCCTGCCCTTCGGCGGCCATGACCGGCACCACTCTCGTGCGCAAACCGTGCTCGCGCGCGTATTGAGCCACGCCGAGGCTCGTGCCCATCGTCCCGCCTGGCGTGACGAAGACGGAGATGGGCGCGTGCGCGAAGAGCTGTGGCCCGAGATGCTCTTTGTGCGAACGCGGGTTCCATGCGCCCGCGTACTGGTCGGGGTTGTACCAGCCTTCCTGCGCGCCGAGGCGGCGCGCGCAATCGACGGTCGTCTCGCCGTGGTCCGGCGTACGGACGCTCACGTGCCCGCCGAGCGCGCGGATCACGTCTATCTT
>JAJYHF010000036.1 GCA_021784875.1 bacterium | reverse complement strand
GGACCTCAGCGACGTTGGTGCGCTCGGCCTCCGGGTTCCGCTTGTCCTCGCGGTGGATGAACATGACGACGTCGGCGTCCTGCTCGATCGAGCCCGAGTCGCGCAGGTCGGAAAGGCGCGGGCGGCCGCCGCGCTGCTCGACGGCGCGCGAGAGCTGCGAGAGCGCGATTACTGGCACTTGGAGCTCGCGCGCGAGCGATTTCAAGGAGCGAGAAATCTCAGTGACTTGCTGAACGAGGGAGTCGGACGCCTTCGTGTTCGTCGGCGCCATGAGCTGGAGATAGTCGACGATAATGAGGCCGATGCCGCGCTCGCGCTTCAGCCTTCGGGCCACGGCGCGCATCGCGAGGATGTTGTTGCCCGGCTTGTCGTCGATGAAGATGGGCGCCTTCGAGAGCGTCTCCAGGGCGTCGCGGATACGACCGAAGTCGTCCGCGTCGCGCACCTGGCCCGTGCGAAGTTTCCAAGAGTTGACGAATGACTCGGCCGCGAGCATGCGGTCGATGAGCTGCTCGGAGCTCATCTCGAGCGAGAAGATACCGACCGGGACGTTATGGCGTACAGCAGCATTGCGCGCGATGTCGAGCGCGAGCGAGGTCTTACCCATCGACGGGCGTGCGGCGAGGATGACGAGATCCGAGGGGTGGAAGCCGGAGAGCAGGTTGTCGAGGGCGGGGAAGCCGGAAGGCACGCCACGGATGCCGTCCTCCTTGTGCGAGAGGGCCTCGATGCGCTCCCAGGCGGCGTTGATAGTGTCGCCGATGGCGGTGAACTTGTGCACGGCGGATGCGTTGCCGATCGCGTAGATGCTCTTCTCGGCTTCGTCGAGCACCTCCATCGCTTCGCGTGATTCGTCATAGGCGGCCTCGGTGATGCCATACGAGGCGTCGATGAGCGAACGCATCAGGAACTTGCGCGCGACGAGGTCGGCATAATGAGCATAGTTGCCCGGCGAAGGAGCCGAACCGGCGAGTTCGGCCAAGTAGCTCCTGCCGCCCGCGTGTTCGAGCTGGCCCTGATCCTGGAGGCGCGCGGAGATGGAGACGAGGTCGATCGGCTCGCCGCGTTCGGCGAGTTCGCGCATCGCGCCGAAGATGATACGGTGCTTCTCCGCGTAGAAGGAATCCGGCCGGATGAGGTCGGCCACGTCGTGGATGACGTCGGGCTTAAGGAGGAGAGCGCCGAGGAGTGCCCGCTCAGACTCGAGGGATTGGGGCGGGACGCGGTCAACGGGGGAGGCCATTACGGCCATTGTATCAAGAAACCTTCCGGGTCAATATCGGTCCTTCCGGCCCGTCATCCACATGATATCCACGGGTCTCGATTTCATCGCGTAGGCGATCCGCCTCGGCAAAATCCTTGGAAGCACGCGCCGCTTCACGGTTCGTGAGCATTTTCCGCACTTCTTCCGGCGCCTCGGTCGCGGAGAGGGTTGGGGAGAGCGGGGGATTAAGGAGCGAGAGTCCGAGGTGGGCGTCGGCATCTTCAAGGAGGCCCCATTTCTCTTCTGGCGAATAGTCCTCGCTCTTCACTATTTCCCAGAGGATCCCGAGCGCCTGTGGTGTCGCGAGATCATCGCGCATTGCGGCGAGGAACCGGACACGCGCCTCAGAAGGAGCGTTCTCACGTCCTGACTCGTCCGCGATATGGTGCGCGATCTTCCAGAATCGTTCGAGCGCGCTCGCTGCGGCGGCGAGGGCGTCCCAGGAAAAGGAGAGCGGCGTGCGATAATGCGCCTGGAGGAAGAAGTAACGCAGTGCGAGCGGGTGGTAGCCCTTGGCGATGACATCGGAGAGATAGACGACGTTGCCGAGCGACTTAGACGCCTTCTCGCCATTCATAATGAGGAAGGCGTTATGCATCCAGTAGTGAGCGAAGGTGCGGCCGCTCGCTGCCTCGGACTGCGCGATCTCGTTGTTGTGATGGATCGGTATGAGATCTTCGCCGCCGGTGTGGATGTCGATCTCCATGCCGAGAAGCGCGCGTGACATGGCTGAGCACTCGATGTGCCACCCAGGGAAGCCGAGGCCCCACGGGCTCTGCCAGCCGAGCTTCGAGTCCGGCTTCCAGAGGACGAAATCGGCGGGGTGGCGCTTTATCTCGGTCTTGTTGCGCGCGCTCGCTTGCTGCGCGGCGGTATCGATGCCGCCGAGCTTGCCGTAGTACGCGACGCGCGAGGTGTCGAAGTAGACGCCATCCTTCGTGCGGTAGGCGTATCCCTTTTGTTCGAGCGTCGTGATGAGGGCGATCTGTTCTCGTATGTAGTCGCTCGCGCGCGGGAAGTCGATCGCGCTGGTGTCGATGCCGACCTCCGAGAGCTCGTCGATGAATTGGTGCGCGTATTTTTCCGACATCGCGCGCATGTTCTCCATGGTGATTGGCAGCCCTTCGCGCTTGAGCCCCTTCGTCATCTTGTCTTCGCCCTCGTCGCCGTCGCTGACGAGGTGGCCGAAATCGGTGATATTGATCACTTGATGAACCTGGTAACCGGCGGAACGGAGCGTGCGATCCATCGTGTCGGCGAAGACGTACGCGCGGAGGTTGCCGATGTGCGCACGGTCGTAGACGGTCGGGCCGCACGAGTAGGAGGATGCTTGGCCGGGCTTCTGCGGGATGAAGAGCTCCTTCTTGCCCGACATCGTGTTCGAGAAGAAGATCTGCGCAGTCT
>JAJYHF010000039.1 GCA_021784875.1 bacterium | reverse complement strand
GGTCCTCGTCGAGAAGCATCGTAACGGCCCGACCGGCCGCGCCGAGCTCTACTTCGACGAGAAGCGCGCCTCTTTCCAGCCTCTCGACGCCGCCGGCTACGGCGACCTCGCCGAGGCGTTCTAAGCATGGCTCACGAGATAGAAACGAAGGTGCTTGATATCGATGTGGGTGACGTGCGCGAAAAGCTTGAATCGCTTGGCGCGACGAAACTCCAAGACACGCGGCTTGTCGTCGATTGGTACCACGCGAAAGGAACTATGCGAGGGGGCGAGAATCATCCTTGGTACTTACGCATACGCTCCAATCGCGAAGGTATGCATGAAGTAACCTGGAAAGCGAAATCCGAGGTGCTCGGAGTCGCACGCAAACTGAAGGAGATCAACTTCACCGTAAGCGACCCGCTCGCAACGGCCGACTTCTTCGACGAACTCGGACTCGAATCGTATGCTCATCAGGAGAAAGACCGTGTTTCTTATACGCTGCGCGACTGGCGATTCGATATCGACACCTATCCCGGTATGCCGCCCTATATGGAAATCGAGGGTTCAAGCGAGGAACACGTCCGAGAAGCGCTTGAGCTGCTCGGTCTCGCCGGGAATCGCACCTCGCCTGAAGGCGAACGTGTACTTATCGAGGGCACCTACGGCCTCGACTGGTTCGGCATGCGCTTCTAACTATGGACCATATCGAGGAACTCGCGCGGGCGTTCGCGAAGCTGCCGGGGATCGGCCCGAGGCAGGGTAAGCGGTTCGTCTTCTATCTCCTCGCCGCGCCGGAGAGCGAGCGCACGAAGCTCGCCGAACTCGTCACCTCGCTCGGTCGCGACGTGCGCCAATGCCCGGAGTGCCTGCGATTCCACAACGGCGGCAGCGCGGCCGTCTGCTGCTATTGTTCGGACTCGAGCCGAGACGAGAGCCAGCTCATGATCGTCGAAAAGGATCAGGATCTCGCCGCCGTCGAACGTGCCGGCACCTACCGCGGCCGCTACGCCGTCCTCGGCGGCGTCCTCACCCTCTCAGGCAAGGGAACCATCCGCGAGAGGGACCTCGTACGGATCATCGAGATGCGTCTCGCCCAAGGACTTAAGGAGGTCGTCCTCGCGCTCTCGGCGACGAGCGAAGGCGAACACACAGCTGACCGCGTGCGCGAGCTCCTCGTGCCCTATCGCGACCACCTCACCATCTCCGCTCTCGGCCGCGGTCTCGCGACCGGCTCCGAGCTCGAATACTCCGACGCCGAGACCCTCCGTGCTGCCCTTTCGAACCGAAAGGAGACGTAAAGCAAAAGCGCCCGTGAGGGCGCTTTTGCTTGAATCGTAAAATAATCTAGCGCTCCTGGACGAAGGTGAGGGCCTTCCCTTTCATACTCGCGCGGCCGGTGCGACCGATGCGGTGGACATAGTCCTCATAGGTCGAGGGGAGGTCATAGTTGATGACGTGCGAGACGGCCGGGATGTCGAGCCCGCGCGCGGCGACGTCGGTCGCGACGAGCGCGGTCACCTTTCCCGCCTTGAAAGCCTCCAGAGCGCGAATGCGCGCGCCGTAGGTCTTGTTGCCGTGGATGGACTCGGCGTGGATGTGCCGGCGCGAGAGGTCCTTCGCGAGCCGCTCGACGCCGTGCTTGGTGCGGCCGAAGATGAGCACCCGGCTGAACTCGCGATCCTGGAGGAGATCCACGAGCACGTCGAACTTCTCCTTCCCGTAGGGGATGCGGACGACGTCCTGGTCGATGTTCTTCGAGGTATCGCGCGTCTTGACCGAGATGACGATCGGGCTCGTGAGGAAATCGCCCACGAGCCGCTCGATCTCCTTCGACATCGTCGCCGAGAAGAAGAGCGTGTGGCGCTCCTGGCGCATCTTCCCGAGGATCGTGCGCATGTCGTCGATGAAGCCCATATCGAGCATCCGGTCCGCCTCATCGAGGACGACCGTGCCGAAGCCGGAAAGGTCGAGCGCACGACGCTCCATGAGATCCTTCAAGCGGCCCGGCGTGCCGATGACAAAGGCCGGGTCGTGCTTCAAGGCCGTGATCTGCGGGCCGATATTCGCGCCGCCGACCGCAACCATGCCGCGGAAGCCGAGGCCCTTCGCGAGCCCCGCGAGCTCCTTCTCGATCTGAACCGCGAGCTCGCGCGTCGGTGCCATGATGAGGATCCGCTCGCCCTTCTGCTTCATCACCTTGTCGATGAGCGGGACGAGGAAGGCGGCCGTCTTGCCCGTCCCCGTCTCGGCGAGGCCGACGACGTCCTGCCCCGCAAGCGCGTGCGGGATCGCCTTGTCCTGGATCGGCGTCGGCGTCTCATAGCCGCGAAGGGCGACATTCGCCTTCAGGTGCGCGTTGATGTCGAAATCGGAGAACTTATGTTCCGGGACGAAGACCGGTTCCTCGGTCGTGACGACCGCGCGGTTGGTAAACTTCGCGATCTCTGCCTCCGTCTCGCCGAAGGCACCGACACCGCCGCGCCGCCCACCCCCTCGGCCGCGCCCGCCGCCGAAGTTGCTGCGGCCACCGAACGAACGGCCGCCTCGGCCATACGATGAACCGCCGAAGCGCCCGTCCCGTTCCGGACTGTAGGAGCGCCCGCGTGCCGGCCGCTCCGCAGAGCGTTCACGCCGAACAGGCCCGCCTCGACGAGGCGCAGCCCGATGACCTGAGTGATCCGAGTGACCAGACGAGCTCCCGCCCGTCGACTGATGATGCCATCTTCCTATGGCTATGCTCAAGCGTATCGTCAAATCATTCGCCGCCGCGTTTCTCGGCTTCT
>JAJYHF010000015.1 GCA_021784875.1 bacterium | reverse complement strand
GCTGGCTATGCCCGACTTCGGGGGACGTTCCTACGCGTTACTACCTCGTTTGCCGGTTGCCCTTGCGGGCCCCCTTGACTTGCATGACTTATCCACGCCGCCAGCATTCACCCTGAGCTAGGATCAAACTCTCATTAAGAATAGGCGGAACAAAAGAATTCACACATCTTTTCCCACGACACCGAAGTGCCGCGGGGATTCACACATATTTCGTTTTCAAAGGTCAAAAACAAACCCCGTCCCGCCCAAGCGGGACAGTAGGCTCATATTATAGGAAGGGTCTCGCCGCGTCAATAGGCTCCTGACAGGTCTCTCAGCGTGCTTCGACGTGTTGTCAACATTGCACTCGCGGGTGGCGGGCGTATGATGAGCGCAACAAGGAGCCGTCACCCTTGCCCTTTGACGCGCTAGTGAGCGCGCCTAGTGAACGGTGTTACTATTTCTTCTTCGGTTGCTGCTTATTAAGCGCGCGATGGGCGAGTGGGACGAGGAGCGGTGCGGCGAGGAGGATCGAGGAGTAGGTGCCGGCGATGACGCCGACAAGCATCACGAGCGCGAAGTCGCGCGTCGCAGAGGCACCGAGAATCGCAAGCGCGAGCAGGGCAAGGATCACCGTGAGCGAGGTATTGATCGAGCGGGTCAAGGTCTCGGTAATCGACTTCCCTACCGTCTCCTCAAAGGTTTCTTTCAAGCCGGTCTTCTCATTCGTCGCGAGGTGTTCGCGCACGCGGTCGAAGATAATGATGGTGTCGTTGACCGAGTAGCCGAGGAGGGCGAGAAGGGCGGTGACGAAGAGCGTGTCCGCCTGGGCGCCCGTGAAGTGCGCGAGGATGGCGAAGAAGCCGGCGGGGATGATGAGGTCGTGGACGAGGATGGCGATGACGGTGAGGCCGTAGCTCCAGGAGGAAACGGGGCGCGACACCCTACGGAACGCAAAGGCGATGTAAAGGATGATGGCGAGCACGACTGCGATGATCGCCCAGAGTGCCTTATGTGCGAACTGGCTGCCGAGCGCAGGACCGACCGAGGTGTAGGCGAGCTCCGTGGTCGAAGCGTTCTGGGAGAGCGCAGTAAGGAGGGCGTCGTGCTCGGCGGGTGTGAGCGTGCGTGTGCGAATCGCGATCGCGTCACTGCCTGAGGCGCGCACCGACACGGCACCGACCGGAACCGTCGCAGCCTCCGTTTGGATCGTCGAGAGTGCTGGGCGCCCATTCGAATACTGCACTTGGATCAGGCTGCCGCCGGTGAAGTCGATCGAGAGCGGAAGACCGAAGACGGCGATGGCGCCGATAGCGGCCGCGAGGATGAGGCCGGTGATCCAGAAGTAGACGGTGCGATGATTGACGATATTCATACGTTAGTTCTTTCGAAAGCCACTGCCGAGGAGGAAGCGCCACGCGCCGCTCCGCTCTTCGGGCACGAGCGCGAGCAGGAAGATGCGCGAGAGCGACACGGCCGAGACGAAGGAGGCGAGCACGCCGAGCACGAAGACGAGCGCGAAGCCCTGCACGAGCGAGGTACCGAGCCAGAAGAGGATGACGCCTGAGATAAGCATAGTGAAATGGCCGTCGCGGATCGCCGTCCAAGCGCGGCCGAAGCCGATATGCACCGCCTCGCGCGGCCCTTTCCCCGCCCGCAGTTCTTCCTTGGTGCGTTCGAAGATGAGCACGTTCGCGTCCACAGCCATGCCGACTGAGATGATGAGGCCCGCAATGCCAGAGGCAGTGAGCGTGATCGGGATGAGCTTGATCGCGGCGAGCATGAAGGCGAGGTATTCGGCGAGCGCGACCGCCGCGACGAGGCCCGGGAGGCGGTACCACGCGATCATGAAGAGCGCGACGATGGCGAAGCCGACCAGCCCCGCGATGACGCCCGCCGTGATCGCCACCGCACCGAGAGTCGGCCCGATCGAGGATGTGCTCTCAAGCGAGATGGGCACCGGCAGCGCACCGAAGTTGAGATTCTGCACCAAGTCGCGCGCCTCGGTCGGCGTGAAATTGCCTGTGATGGTCGCCTGGCCGCCCGGGATCGCCTCCTGGATGACCGGCGTCGAGATTGGCTGGCCGTCGAGGAAGATGGCGAGCGTCTGGCCGACGTTCTCGCTCGTGATCTTCTCGAAGAGCTTCGCGCCCTCGCTGTTGAAATTAAGAAGAACCTCCGGCGAGGCGAGACCGGCGGTCGCGCCGCTGCCGAACTGGAGGGACGCGCCCGAGAGGTAGCGGCCGGTGAGGCCGGTCGGGATGAAGGTGGTCTGCGTCGTCGTGCCGACCTTCGTCGTGGTCGCGAGGCGGAAGTCGAGGGTCGGCGTCTCTCCGAGCGCAGCGACCGCGGCCTTCACGTCGGTCACGCCGGGCAGGTCGACGATGAGCCGATCTTCCGTCTGCCCTGAAAGGGCGCTCGCCTGGCTCGTCTGCACCAGAGGCTCGGCAACGCCGAAGAGGTTCACGCGGCGCTCGATGACACCCTGGAGCGCCGAGAGCGCGCCGCCCTGCTCTTCAGGCGGAGTCTGGCTCATGTCGGCCTTGTAGACGAGCTCGGTGCCGCCCGCGAGGTCGAGGCCGAGCTTGAAGCGGTAGGGGCTCGCCGGATTGGCCTGGGTGGACCAGACGAAATAGGCGAGCGCGCCCCCGATAAGGAGCGCGATGAGCGCGAACACCCGGAAACGAGTCATGGGGAGAGTATAAACGAAACCGCGGGAAAAGGAAGTCTTTACAAACCGGTGTCCCGCTTCAATTCCACGATACCGTCGACGAGGGAGATGCTCGGCTCCCAGCCGAGGAGCTCCTTCGCTCGCGAAATATCGGCGACCGAGGCGCGTGGTTCGAGACGCGGGGGCAGATAGGCCTTCTCGCCGCCGAAGTGACCGGCCAAGGCGTTGACGGAGGTGGCGACGCCTGTGCCGACATTTATGACCTCCCCCTCCCCGACCGTGTCGCTCTCGGCGGCCGAAAGCAGTGCTCGAACCACATCCGAGACGTGGACATAATCGCGTGTCTGTTCACCGTCGCCGACGATCGTGAGCGGCTTTCCTTCCTTGTGCAGTTTGAGAAAGCGGCCGATGACGAGCGCGTACGGCCCTTCCGGGTCGAGGCGCGGGCCGTAGACGTTGAAGAACCGCAGCGACACGGCAGGGAGATCGAAGATCTTCGAATAGAGCCGGAGATACTGCTCGCTCACGAGCTTATGAAGCGCGTAAGGAGAAAGCGGTTCTGGTGGCTCCTCTTCTCGCAAAGGAATATGCTGGTTATCCCCGTATATTGCGGCTGAGCTCGCAAATACAACACGCTTCGC
>JAJYHF010000003.1 GCA_021784875.1 bacterium | reverse complement strand
CAGGAAGAGCATCAGCACGCCCACGATTCCCGAAAGCATGAGCTGGCCGCGGAACCAGGATCCCAGCGTACGGGCCTGACGAGCGAGTACCCGTCGCACCATCTCTCCGTCCGGGATCGCCCCAGCGAGCCGATCCGGGAACCGATTCCAGTCATACGCCGTGTACAGGCCGATGGCGATAGCCGAGAGGACGCCCGCGATCGCACTGAAGGTCGAGAAGGTTATGGAAGCGGCATACGTCGTCGCCCAGTCCCTTACCTGCGAAAGGTTGACGCCGAACGAAGAGAATACCGACACTGCCTGATCGAACTCCTGAACGATCACGGAGCCGAGCGAGTTTCGAACGCCAGCCACGATTGCCGCATTAATGCCGCCGACGATGATCAAGATGGCCAGTCCCGAGATGATGACGCCCGCGATACGCGGGAAGCGATGCCGCTCGAAGAAATCCACCAGCGGCAAGGTCGCCGCAGCCACGATATAACCGCCGATGATGACGGCGGCGACGGCTCGCAGCTCCCAGAGGACCCATACGCCTGCGGCAGCCCCCAGGGCGACGAGCACCTGATACTCCTTGACCCACGACCGTCCGTCCTTCATAGGCAGAATCGTCACGGGGTTACTGGTAACGGGAGTCATGATACGGGACCCGTTTAAGATTAGGATGAAAGCGTTTCCTTCGACGGCATGATATCGTGGTCATCATGAAAAGGATGCGACGTCGATTCTTGCCGGGGGGATACAAGCTGCGCGTCGGCCGATCGCGGACGGGCCTCGGACTCTTCGCCGGAGAGACTATCCCGCGCGGTGCCTGCGTCATCGAATATTTCGGCCGGCGCATCGCACCGGAGGAGGAATACACCAGCCGGAGCAAGTATCTCTTCTCGACCGGCCGGAACATGACCATCGACGGAAACGTGAAGGAGAACGTCGCCCGCTACATCAATCACTCCTGCGCGCCCAACTGCGAAGTGGAGTTAAAGGATCATCGCGTCTACATCTTCGCGAAGCGGCCGATCAAACCCGGCGAGGAACTCAGCTACGACTATGGCGAGGAATACTTCAACGAGCATATCAAGCCGAAAGGCTGCCGGTGCACGAAGTGCCTTCCGCACACCTCATCCCCCGTATGACCGTCCTGACATTGAAGAGCGACCGGACCGAAGCAGCCTCCCGCTCGGTCGAGGAGACGTTCAACGCCTTAGACACGCGACCGAGCGGGCTCTCTGCGACAGAAGCGGCTGAACGGCTCGAGCGTCATGGACCGAACATCGTCGCGACGCATGACATCTCGCTCCCTACCATCATCATGCGGCAGATTACGGGGAATCCTCTCTTCCTCGTCCTCGCCGCCGCGACGGCCGTCTCGTACTCGCTCGGCCAGCATGTGAGTTCGTATTACATCTTCGCGATGATGGCCGTTTCTATCGTGCTCGGGGTCTGGAACGAGTACGGCGCGGAGCGGACCGTCGCCGCGCTCCTCAAGAAGATCTCGCCGACGGCCATCGTCCTGCGAGACGGCGAACGCGTCGAGATTCCGGTCGCGAGGCTCACGGTCGGCGACATCGTCCTCCTCTCGCGAGGCTCCATCGTGCCGGCCGACCTGCGGATCATCGAGACGCACGGGCTCGAGATCAACCAGTCCGCCCTCACGGGCGAACCGCTTCCAGTCGGAAAGACTGCCGATCCGGTATCGTCACCTCCGCACGACTTAGGAACCTCCACGAATCTCGCGTTCATGGGGACGTCGGTCGAGTCCGGCTCCGGGAAAGGGGTCGTGCTCGCGATCGGAAAGGCGACGGAGTTCGGCGCCATCGCGAAAAGCACCGTCTTCGCGAAGCCGCAGACCGGATTCGAGAAGGGACTCACGCGCTTCGGCGCGCTTCTCGTGCGGGTCATCTTCATCCTCACGGTCGTGATCTTCGTGGTGAACGCGATGCTCGGACGACCGCTGCTCGAGTCCCTGCTCTTCGCGCTCGCCATCGCCGTCGGCCTCACGCCGGAGCTCCTGCCGGTCATCGTAACCGTCTCGCTCTCGCACGGCGCAGGCGTCCTGGCCCGCAAGAAGGTCATCGCCAAGCAGCTCATCGCGATCGAGAACCTCGGGAACATGGATGTGCTCTGTACCGACAAGACCGGAACGCTCACCGAAGGCTTGATCGAGCTCGTCGGCCACGAGGATGCACAGGGACGGAAGGAGACGGACGTGCTCACTGCGGCCCTGATGACGAGCGACCCTGTGGCGCACCGTCGCATGACGGCCTCCATAGACGCCGCGATCTGGCGCTACGCCGAGAAGAACCGCACCAGCGCGGAGACGACGTCTGTCACGCGCGTTACGGAAGAGCCGCTCGATTTCGACCGCCGCGCCATGTTCGCGGTCGTCGAGCAGGGAGGCGCGCGCGAGCTGTACGTCAACGGCGCGCCCGAATTCGTGCTCGGACAATGCCCTGCTGATGTTCGCGCCCGCTACCAGGAGCGGTTCGACGCGCTGTCTGCGGAGGGGTACCGCGTCACGGCCGTCGCGAAGCGTACCGTTCCCGTGCAAGACGCCTACGGCTGGAACGATGTCGCCGACCTCACGTTCGTCGGGTTCCTCTCGTTCCTCGATGTTCCTAAGCTTTCCGCGAAGCAGGCTCTCGCTGAACTGGAACATCTCGACGTAGCGGTAAAGATCATTACCGGCGACAGCGAAATCGTCACCCAGAAGGTCTGTGAGGAGGTCGGCATGGCGATCACCGGGATGCTTCTCGGCGCTGATATCGCGGAGATGACCGACGACGAACTCGCGGAGAAGTTGCCGGCGACGAACGTCTTCGCCCGGATGAGCCCGGAGGATAAAGGACGCATCATCGCCACCTTGCGGAAGGCCGGGCATGTCGTCGGCTATCTCGGCGACGGCATTAACGACATCCCGTCGTTGCGCGCCGCCGACGTCGGTATCAGCGTGAACACGGCCGTGGATGTCGCGAAGGACGCCGCCCAGATCGTCCTCCTCTCGAAAGGACTCGAGGTCATCACGGACGGCATACGCGAAGGGCGCACGACCTTCAACAACACCATCAAGTACATCCTCATGGGCACCAGCTCGAACTTCGGCAACATGGTCTCCGCGGCCGGTGCGTCGTTCTTCCTGCCGTTCCTCCCTATGACACCGCTCCAGATCCTCCTCACGAACGGGCTCTATGACTTCTCGCAGTTCTCCATCTCCGCCGACAGCGTCGACCCTGAGGCGCTCGTGAAGCCCCGACAGTGGAATATCGGCTTCATCCGAAACTATATGCTGTTCTTCGGTCCCGTGAGCTCGTTATATGATTTCCTGACGTTCGGCGTGATGCTGTACGTCTTCCACGCGACCGGCGCCCTCTTCCAGACCGGATGGTTCATCGAATCCATGATGACGGAGATCTTGGTCGTGTTCGTCATCCGCACGGCGCGCGTGCCGTTCTGGAAGAGCCGGCCAGGCCGTTGGCTCGCTCGGACCTGTATCGGCATCGTTGCCGTTTCCCTTCTCCTGCCGTTCTCTCCGCTTGCGGCGAGCCTCGGTTTCGTGGCACCGCCTCCGTCGTATTTCATCATCCTGCTCGTCCTCGTCGGCACCTATCTCGCCATCGTAGAAACGCTGAAGCGGTTCTTCTTCCGGAGCTTCATGCCCTGACGGCCTATCCTCATATCCTCAAGCGAGCGTTGTGGCCAACGGGACTCACACCCTTCCCGACGCGTTAGAATGAAAGCATGATTGGGAGCGTCGGATATCCGCAGGGCGACCCCTGGCATCGTTCATACCCTGCCCGAAGTCGCCGCGCCTGGGCGATCATGGTGATCATCATCGTCGCGACGGCCATCCTCGCGGCCTTCGGCGTATTTCGCGGCGCCTCCTGGCCCTCTCTCGGCATCGCCCTCGTCCACACCGCCTACCGCTTCATCGTCGCCTACCTCATCGCGCTCGCGCTCGGCGCGTCGATCGGACTCCTCGTCGGCTGGAGTCCGCTTTTTGACGCTCTCCTCCCTGTCTTCGACGTCTTCCAGAGCATCCCGTCCTTCGCGCTCCTCCCCTTCTTCATCTACTTCTTCGGCTTCACCGATACGATGATCATCCTCTTCGCGGCCAGTTCGATCGCCTGTCCGATTCTCTCTGCCATCCTCTCGGCGATCAAGGACGCTCCCCAGGACCAAGCTGACGCAGCGACCGTCTTCGGCGCGCGCGGATGGAAGCGCGTCCGCTTCTATCTCGCGCCGCTTTCCGCCTCCGCCATCCTCACCGGCTCCGTCGTCGGCATCGCGATCGGCTGGGAGTCGGTCATCGGCGCGGAGATCGTCGCGAACACGTCCGGCTTCGGCGCCTTCATCCGGACCGCGAGCGTCTCCGGTATCGACGCCTCCTCGGTCGCGGGCCTACTCGCGATCCTGATTCTCGTCTTCGCGGTGAACCGCCTCGTCTGGGCGCCACTCCTCGCCAAGAGCACAAAGCATCATGCCAAATGACATGAACTATTCTCCCGACACGGCCCTCGTCCTCTCGCGCGTCGGCGTGCGCGCAGATAACGGACGGAACCGAAGAGAATTCGCGCTCGAGGACGTCTCGCTCTCTGTCGCGAAGGGCGAGTTCGTCTCGATCGTCGATCCCTCTGGCATCGGCACGTCGACTTTGATGCGCGTCATCCTCGGCCTCATGCCGCCCGCGAGGGGCGATATCATGCGCGGCTTCGAGACGCCGGCAATGGTCCCTCGGGATCATGCGCTCTTCCCTTGGCTCACGGTGCTCGAGAATGTCGCCTTCGGCCTGCAGATGAAAGACGTGCCGCAGGAAACGCGCGAACACGTCGCCCGCGAAAAGCTCGCCGAGGTCAACCTCGAACACATCGAACAGCGTTACCCCGCCGTGCTCTCCCGCGAAGAACGCCAGCGCGTCAGCCTCGCCCGTGCGCTCACGCTCGCGCCCGACCTTCTTATCATGGATGAACCCTTCTCCGGTCTCGATACCATCGCCGCCGCAGCGCTGAAAGCCGACCTTCTGAGGATCTGGCGCTCCCACAGCATGACGATCCTCATGACGAACAGCCTTATCCCCGAAGCCGTAGAGCTCTCCGACCGCGTCGTTCTCATGGAGGCACATCCGGGCCGCATCGCGACCACGCTCACGATCAACCTCCCGCGCCCGCGCGACCCGCGTTCCCCCGCCTTCTTCCGCGAAGTCGACCGCCTCACGAACGCGATCCGAAGGATTTCTTAAACCTTACTTAAGCCTCAATCTGTGAGAAGAAGCGGGCGCCGAGCCAGAGGAAGACGGCCGAGACGCCGACGAGAACCGCCGCATCGAGCGCGATCGGGAAGGTCGCCGAACCGATGAGAAATGCGCGCAGCGCGTCGACGCCGTAGGAGAGCGGATCGAAGCGGGCGATCCAGAGGAGCGCAGCCGGGACATCGTTCAAAGGGAAAAGCGCCCCAGAGAGGAAGAAAAGCGGCATCACGAGGAAGTTCATGATGAGCTGGAAGCCCTGCATATCCCGAAGCTTCGAGGCGACGGCGATGCCGAGCGCGCTAAAGAGGAAGGCGATGAAGAGCATCGCGACGATGGCCGGGAGTATGCCGAGCCACGAGGGGCGGAAGCCGGCGACAATGGCGATAATGAGGACGAGCACGCCCTGCAGGGTCGCCACCGTTGCGCCGCCAAGCGTCCGGCCGAACATGATCGAGGTGCGTGAGACCGGCGCGACCATCGTCTCCTTGAGGAAGCCGAACTGGCGATCCCAGATGATCTGCATGCCGTTGAAGATCGCGGTGAAGATGATGGTCATGCCGATGATGCCCGGCGCGATGAACTCGAGATAGTTCCCCTGCCCCGCCTTGGCGAAAACGGGCCCGAGTCCGTAGCCGAGCGCGATAAGGAAGAGGACCGGTTGTCCGAGAGCGCCGACGATACGCGACTTCGAGCGGACGAAGCGCTTCACCTCCCGGAGCCACATGATGTAAACGGCTTTCATAGTGCGCGAAATTGAATGTTTATATATTTAAATATTTCATCGGCGGCCGCCGCGCCACACCCGATGCATCGCACGGAAAGCGTCGGTCGCGTTGCCCGCTTCCTCGCGGATTTCGCTCCCGGTGAGCGCAAGGAAGGCATCCTCGAGAGAGGCGGTATTCGTCCGCTGCTTCAGCTCCGCGCTCGAACCTTCGGCGATGATAGAGCCGTGGTCGATAATAGCGACCTTCTTCGCCACCTTGTCGGCTTCCTCCATATAGTGGGTGGTAAAGAAGACGGTGATGCCTTCGTCGGCATTCAGCTTCTGCACGTAGCTCCAGAGATGATTGCGCGTCTGCGGGTCGAGGCCGAGCGTCGGTTCATCAAGGAAAATAATCTTGGGGTGGTGGAGGAGACCGCGTGCGATCTCGAGGCGACGCTTCATCCCGCCCGAGAAATCGCGAACGAAGTCGTTACGCCGCCCGGAGAGCTCGACCAACCCGAGGAGCTCCTCGATGCGCTTGGTAAGCATCTCCCGTGGTACGCCATAGAGCATCCCATGAAGCTCCAAGTTCTCAAGCGCGGTCAGGTCGTCGTCGAGCGACGGGTCCTGGAAGACGATGCCGAAGGAGTGCCGCACCGCATCGGAATCCTTCTGCGGATCGTGACCGTTGATGAGGATCGTCCCGGAGGTCGGATGGAGGAGGGTCGTGAGCATCTTGATGGTGGTCGACTTTCCCGCGCCGTTCGGCCCCAAGAAGGCAAAGATGCCGCCCTCCTCGACCGAGAAGGTGACGTCCTTCACGGCCGTGAACTCGCCTTCGGCCGAGCCGAACTTCTTCGTCAGGTTCTTAACCTCGATAATATTGGCCATGGTGCGGCCATTATAGCAAATCGGCTCTTTCCGCCCCCTACCGCTTCTTCCCGCGTGCCGCAGCGGCGGCGAGGAACTCGGTGAAGAGGGGGTGCGGGGCGAGCGGGCGGGCCTGGAGCTCGGGGTGGAACTGCGTCCCGAGCATAAAGGGATGCACGCTCTTCGGCAGCTCGGCGATCTCCATGAGCGTGCCGTCGGGGGAGGTGCCAGAGAAGACGAGTCCCGCCTTCTCGAGCCGGTCGACATAGAGCTGGTTTATCTCGTAACGATGACGGTGGCGCTCCTCGATGAGCTCCTTCTTGTAGGCGCCGCGAGCGATGGTCCCCTTCTTGAGATAGGCCGGGTAGGCGCCCAGGCGCATCGTGCCGCCATAGGTCTTGCCGGAGAGATGCTTCTTCTGCTCGAGCATGATATCGACGATCGGGTCCTCGGCGTTCTTCTGGATCTCGGTCGTATGCGCGTTCTTGAGCTTCAGGACGTTCCGCGCGTACTCGATCACCATGAGCTGCATCCCGTAACAGAGGCCGAGATACGGAATCTTCTTCTCGCGCGCGAAGCGGATGGCTTCGATCTTCCCCTCGATACCTGTCTCACCGAAGCCGCCCGGGACGATGATGCCGTCGTAGCCGGCGAGCGAGGCGGCCGACTTGTTCTTCTCGATCTCCTTGGCGTTGATCCAAGTGATGGTCGCGCGCTTCCCGAGCTTGGCCGCCGAGAACTTGATCGCCTCGATGACGGAAAGATAGGCGTCCGAGAGGACGAAGTCGCCCGTGTCGAAATATTTGCCGACGATCGCGATCTTCAGTTCCGGCGCCTTCGGATCATTCGACGCCTGCACGAACTTGCGCCAGGCGGTGAGCGGAACCGTCTTCTTCTCCGGCAGATGAAGCACTTCAAGAAGCTCGTCGTCGAGATGGTCCTTCTCGAGGTTGAGCGGAACCTCGTAGATGCTCTTGATGTCGGGCGCGGAGATGACGCGATCCGGTGCGATGTTACAGGCGGCAGCGATCTTCTCCTTGCGCCGCGCGTCGACGGCATGCGTCGAGCGCGCGACGATGAAGTCAGGCTGCACGCCGTAGGAGTTGAGCTGGCTCACGGCATGCTGGGTCGGACGCGTCTTCATCTCACCGAGTGTCCCTGGCACCGGCAGATAGGAGACCATGATGAATATGACGTCGTCCGGGTGACGCATCTTGAGCACGCGGGCCGCGTCGATGAAAAGCGCGTTCTGGAAGTCGCCGATGGTGCCGCCGATCTCGACTACCGAGATGCGCGCGCCGTTCTGTGCCGCCGCTGCCTCGTAGCGGCGGGTGATCTCGTCGCGCACATGCGGGACCGCTTCGACGCACTTGCCGCCGTAGCCGAGGCTCCGTTCACGGTTTATCACCGACTGATAGACCATGCCGCTCGTCATGTAATCCTCGCTCGCGAGGTCGCGATTCAAGAAACGTTCATAGTTGCCCATGTCCTGGTCGGTCTCAAGGCCACTCTTCAGCACGAAGGTTTCGCCGTGCTCGGTCGGGTTCATCGTCCCCGCGTCGACATTGAGATAGGGATCGACCTTCACGAGGTTCACCGGATAGCCCTTCTGCTCGAGCAGGAGGCCCACGGAACTGGTGACGACGCCCTTCCCGACGCCGCTCATCACGCCGCCCAGCACGAAGATATACTTATGGCCTTCTTTTGACATGGTCAGACTTTGAGATATTTACGGATGGCTAACATCGACGCGGCCGCGCCGAGCGCGACGCCGGCGGCGAGGAGGATCCCCGCGACCATCATGAGATGGCCGGCATAATAGCTCGCCGTGTCGAAGCCGCCGAGCCACACCGTCGTCTTTCCCCCCACATACCAGGCCGCAGGCCAGAAGAGGAGGAGGACGAGCAGAGCCGCGATCACGCCCGTGACGACGCCGGTAACGATGAACGGCCCTTCGACGTAGACATTGCTCGCGCCGACGAGCCGCATGACGGCGATCTCGTCGCGCGCGGTGTAGATCGCGAGGCGGATGGTCGCGAAGGCGATCAGGATGGAGGCGATGGCGAAGATGATCACGACGGCGAAGCCGATCTCCTGCGTCGCCTGGATCGCGAGCGAGAGACGGTCGATGACGTCCTTGTTCTGTGCGTAGTTGATGCGGTCGATGATCGAGGTGCCGCTTGCGGAGAGCGTCGGCGATGCCTGGAGGAAGTTCACGATGCTCTCGTACTCTGACGGGTCCTTCGCCTGGATCGCGAGCGAGGCGTCGAGCGGATTGCCGCCGAGCTCGTCGAGCGCCTGGAGGGTGAGCTGATCGTTCGCGTGCCGTGCACGGAAGTCCGCGAGCGCCGCGTCGGCGGAGGTATAAGTGACACTCGCTACCTGCGGCAGTTGCTCGAGCTTGTCCTTCACCGCGAGGATGTCACTCTCGGTAGCGGAGGTGACGAAATAGACCGAGACGTCCACCTTCTGCCGGACGCCGTTGAGCGTGAAGGACAGAAGCGCAGAAAGGAAGATGAGCGAGCCAATGATGGCGAGCGTGACCGTCATGATAAGCACGGTCGCGGCCGAGACCGCGCCGCCGCGGGCGAAGTTCTTCCAACCGCTGAGGAACATCCGCCTGATGGTCATCCTGTTCATACGCCTATCTTACAGGACATACTGTCCGCTCGCGTCATCGCGCACCATCTTTCCGCGATCGATGGTGATGACGCGCCGGCCGACGGCGTCGACGACGCCCTTGTTGTGCGTCGTAATGAGGATAGTGGTGCCGAGCTCGTTGATCTTCTTCAGGATCTCGACGATCTCGTAGGTGTTGATCGGATCGAGATTGCCGGTCGGCTCGTCGGCGATGATGAGTTCCGGTTGGTTGATGATAGCGCGGCCGATCGCGACGCGCTGCTTCTCGCCGCCTGAGAGCTGGTCAGGGAAATGGCTCGCCTTCTCGGAAAGGTTCACGAGCTCGAGGATATAGGGCACGTCCGAAGCGATCTCATCGTCGGTCCGGCCGGCGGCTTCCATCGCGAACGCGATATTCTCGTACGCGGTCTTGTTCGGGATGAGGCGGAAATCCTGGAAGACCATGCCGATCTTGCGCCGGTAGTGATGCAGGGCCGAGTTCGGCAGGTCGCACACATTCACCGACTGAAAGAAGACGGAACCTTCGGTAGGACGCTCCTCGGCGAGGAGGAGCTTGAGCAAGGTCGTCTTCCCCGCGCCCGAGTGACCGACGATGGAGACGAACTCCTTGGGGGCGATGGAGACGGTGACTCCTTCGAGCGCCGCCGTGTCCCCGTACCGTTTCGTCACCTGGTCGAAATAGATCATGCGTCCCGCCTATTGTACCCCACCCGCGCACGCCCCGTCCAGAAAAATCCCCGGCTCCTCGCCGGGGATTTTTGCTGCGTCGATGGGCGACGCTTACAGAGCGGCCTGATTACGGATTCGCGATCGTGCAGGTCTGGCCGCAGGAGCCCGCCGGGGTCTTCCCGGTCATGGCCGTGTAGTGCGCGTCGATCTGTGACTGCGTGAGCAGGTGGTCGTAGACGGCGACCTTGCCGACAGCACCCTTGAACCAGGTGTCGAAGGCCATCGTGCCGATATCGAGCGGCGAGGAGCCTGCCTTCGGCGTGATGTCGTACTGGCTCATACAGCCGGTCGGCGCGTGATCAGCGAAGTTCTGCTTTATGCCGTCGACCCAGATGTTGATGCTGCCCGGGTAGGTCGAGGAGCAGCCCGAGGGCGTCTGCGTCGTGTCGTACTCGGCGACGACATACACCCAGTCGCCGGTCGAGAATAAGCCCGAAACCGGCTGCCAGTCAGCGGCGCTGCCGAGACCCGCGGAGGGGTTGAAGACGTACGCCGAGATACGGTTCGGACGGCCCTGAGAGGTATCGGCGCTATAGATGCGCGCTTCCCACTCGCAGGTCGGCGAGTAGTTCTCGCACTTCCCCATCCAGTCGACGTAACCGTCGCCGCTTTCGTTCGTGAACTGGAGCGTGTCGAGACGCACCCAGCCCTCCCAGGTGAGCTGGCCGGTCGTCGGAATAGAGAGATTCGCGTTCGACGGCACGGTGAGATACTCGCTCGAGCCGTTGAAGTCGGCGGCCGTTTCGCCGTTCGGCATCGCGACGGTGCTCGGCGTGCCGCCCTTGTAGGTTCCGTTGTTGCCGTTGCCGGATAGGTCGGTCTCATGGCCGGAGGACGGCGAACTCATGTCGAGATACATCGCCGGCTTGTCAGAGAGGACGAGCGAGTCGTACGTCGCCGCCGGTGCCGGGGTCGGAGCGGGCGTAGGAGCTGGTGCGGGTGTCGGGGTCGGGGTCGGGGTCGGAGCTGGGACTGGTGCCGGAGTCGGAACCGGAGTGCTCACGGAGGTCGGCGTCAGCCTGAGATTGTCGAAGGACGCATCCGAGTAGTCACTCTCGATGCCGACGGTTCCCGCCGCCGTTATCGGATTGCTCGTGTCGGTCGCCGAGAGCACCGGCTTCCAGGTCCCGGTCTTCCCCACGTCCGTAGAGAACGTGAGCGCGACACCCGAGCTCGTGTTCACGGCATCGAGCTTCATGCCGATCCACTGCCCGAGCGGGATGAGGCTGGGATTCGAAGCACTGTTATAGGTGCCCGGGAAGACTTTGGCCGCCGCGAGCGTCTCATACGTCCCGCCGACATCCTTCTTGATCACGGCGTAGCCGTCATCGCGGATGCCCGCGTAATAGTAGTGGCCCGCGTCCTGATATCGGACGATGACTGATTCGCCCGTGTACGGCCGCCGATTCGCCGTATTCGCGAGGTTGTCGGCAGTGCGATCTACATAGATCGAGGCGGACCCGTCTCCCATACTCGCTTTGGTGAACAAGCGGAAGAGGTTTTGCGGATGCGCGCCGCCATCCGAAGAGACCGCGTAAGCGTTCGCATAGGTAGCGTGCATCGGATCGCTCACCGGGAGCGCGCCGGTTATAGTCGAGCCGACGCCGTTCGCTATGTCAAGATAACCGCCCGACTGGAGCCAGAGGTACGGACTCCAGCTCGCGCCCGCGCTCCCCGCCTCAGGGAGCCGTCCGTCCGCGTTGAAGGTATACAAGAACGTGGACGTGATCGGGCCGGACGCAGCTTCCGCAAGCTGCGGCACCACGGGTGTCGCGATGAACATGACGCCCATCGCGAGTGCCACGATGACCGCGCGCGAATCGCGCACGAACCTCGCGGCTGCCGAGGAAGCAGAATGATGATTCATAGAAGGTGCTAAGGGTTTATCGGCCCTCGCCGAGCGAGCCAGAGGAAAGTGTAGAAAAGATTAAGATGCGAGTCAATAATGCAATTTTCATGAAATATCTCTTAATGCGGAAGGCCTAAAACGAGCCAGGATTCATCAGCTTTTCACAGACCCTCTTCTAGGATAGCGGTAGTTCGGTTTTTCCTTTTTCGTTCGCCATCCGGATTAACCGCTACTCATCCTCATTTTTTATGGATCACACGATACCTACAAAAAAGAAGCCCGACCAAGTACGCGCGAACACGGAAAAGAAGGTGACTGGTTCGGTCGCGGTCGTCGGCCTCGGGTATGTCGGCCTTCCGCTTGCGATCCTCGCGAGCGAGCGAGGCTTTCGAGTGCGCGGGTTCGACGTCGACAGCCGTAAAGTACACGCGCTCGCCGAACACCAAGCTCCTTTCCTCTCAAAAGAGGAAGCGCGCCAATTCAAGGAAACCCGCATGGAGGTCGGAGACGACGAATCGATCCTAGAAGACGCCGACGCCTACATCGTCTGTGTCCCGACGCCAGTGAACGAAGCACATGAACCGGATCTCGCACCGCTTGTCGAGGCGAGCCGGGCCGTCGGAGCGTACCTCCACAAAGGCGCACTCGTCATCATCGAGTCGACCGTCGACCCGGGCGCGTGCGAGCGTGTCGCCCTGCCGATACTCGAACGGGAATCCGGACTCACCGCGGAACGCGATTTTTTCTTCGCACACTGCCCCGAACGCATCAATCCGGGGGACGGCACATGGAACGTGCGTACCATCCCTCGCGTCATCGGGGGCATCGGCAAGCAAAGCCTCAAACGGGCCGTTGCACTCTACCGATCGCTCATTGACGCACCGGTCAAAGCCATGGCCTCGATCCGGGAGGCTGAAGCGGTCAAGATGGTCGAGAATGCATTCCGCGACGTAAATATCGCGTTCGTCAACGAACTCGCGATGTCGTTTTCGCGAGGCGGAATCGATCTCCTCCACGTCATCGAGGGGGCCTCCCTGAAGCCGTTCGGCTTCATGCCCCACTACCCCGGCTGCGGCGTTGGGGGGCACTGCATCCCCGTCGATCCCTACTACCTCATCCGCTACGGCCACGAGAACGGCTTTGAGCACCGTTTCCTCGCGGCCGCGCGCGAGATCAATAACGACATGCCGCGCTATACTGTCGACCTTCTCGAGCGGACGCTCGGCGAGGCAGGCGGCGGACGGCCGCTCGATGGCTCGTCAATAGCGCTCCTCGGCCTCGCGTACAAACGGGACGTGCCGGACCTGCGCGAGAGCCCAGCGCTCGCGATTCGCCGCATCCTCGAGGAGCGCGGCGCGAACGTCCGCACGTTCGACCCGCTCGTGCCCGGGGAATCGACGCATGTCTCGCTCGAGCTCGCTCTCAAGGATGCAGCCGCGGCGGTTATTGCAACGGACCACAGCGTATTCCGCACGCTCGCACCCGAACAGTTCGAGAAAAGCGGCGTCCGGATCGTGGTCGACGGCCGGAACTGTCTTTCAAAGGAAGCGTTCGAGAGGAGCGGCATTGCCTATCGCGGCATAGGCCGCTGACCCTCTATGGCACAAGCCCTCGCACTCGACCAGGCACTCGCAAAACCCGTTTGGCAGGAACGGGAGAAGACGCGCAAGCGCCTCTGGATCCTCTTCTTCGGCATCATCTACGCAGTGGTCATCATGAAGCTCGCCTTTGGCCACTACGCATTGAATGGGGGGATATTCTTCGGCATCTACAGCGTCACCATCACGCTCTTCATACTCTCGCGGTTCCTGCTCTCCTACCTGCACCGTGCCGTTCCAGCCGCAAAGAGGTACGAACCGGGCGTCTCGTTCGTCGTGCCGGCGAAGAACGAGGGAGACAACATCTATGAGACGATACGGCGCTTCGGTGCGGTCGATTACCCGAAAGACAAGATTGAGGTCATCGCGATCAATGACGGTTCAACCGACCGCACCCTCGACGAGATGCGTCGCGCGGCGGATGACCTGCGCGACAAAGTCGCGCGCGTCGAGGTCGTGGACTGGAAAAAGAACCGCGGCAAGCGCCACGGCATGCACGAGGGCGTTGTCAGGGCAACCAACGACATTATCATCTTCGTCGACAGCGACAGCTTCGTCGAGCCCGGGAGCGTCCGGCACCTGGTCAAGCACTTCGTCGACCCGCGCGTCGGTGCCGTATCGGGCCACACCAACGTCTACAACCGGGACACAAACCTGCTCACGAAGATGCAGTCGATCCGCTACTACATCTCCTTCCGGATATTCAAGTCGGCGGAATCGGTTTTTGGTGCGGTTACCTGCTCGCCGGGCTGCCTGAGCGCATACCGGCGCTCCTACCTGATGGAGTTCATCGACGAGTGGCTCCACCAGACCTTCCTCGGCGCTCCCTGTACCTTCGGCGACGACCGCTCGCTCACGAACTTCGTCCTGCAGAGGGAACACAAGGCCGTCTATTCCCCCGAAGCGAAGGCGTACACGGTCGTGCCGGATACGTTCCGCCAGTATGTAAAGCAGCAGCAGCGCTGGAAGAAGTCCTGGGTACGCGAGACTTTCATTGCCTCGTCGTTTTTGTGGCGGAGGCAGCATCCGGTCGCCGCGCTCTTTTTCTACGTCTACATCCTCCTCTCGTTCGTCGCGCCGGTCATCTTCATCCGCGCGGTCATCTGGGAGCCGGTGCGCTACGGCATCATGCCGATTGTCTACCTCCTCGGCCTTTTCCTCGTCCTCGCGCTGTACGGCACCTATTACCGGATCCATGTCGACGAACCGAACTGGTTCGTCGCCGTCGCCGCGTACTGGTTCTATAGCGTGATCCTCATGTGGCAGCTGGTGTGGGCGTTCGTCACCATCGCCGACAGCCGCTGGGGCACGCGCTGATATACACACTATGCTCTTCGACGTATCCAGACGAAAGACCGTCTTCCTCGCCTTCATGATTGCGGGACTCTTGCTTACCGTCTCCGCGTACTACTCCGCCGAAACCGCAAGCAACGGCCTTATCCGCGAGACGGGTATCCGGCTCGCCCTCGCGCGCGCCGACCTCGCCTACCTCCTCGCCTATCAGATCCCGTCCACCGTCCCCGCCGCGCGCGCGGCGACGCCGATCCCGCGCATAGCGCAGAGCGTGCCAGTACTGCTCTACCACGGCGAGGACGCAGCCTCGATCACGACGCCGTTCTCGACCGCAACCTTCATCGACCAGATGCGTACCCTTAAGGAAAATGGGTGGCGCACGGTCACGATGGCGCAGTTCCTCGCGTTCGAACGAGGGGAGGCGACGCTCCCCGACCGCTCGTTCCTCCTCACCTTCGACGACGCGCGTCGAGACGCCTACTACGCCACCGACCCGGTACTGAAGGATCTCGGCTTCACCGCAGTCATGTTCGTCATCACCAACTTTTCAATGCCGGATAATGGTGACACGCCGATCAACGGTTTCTATCTCTCCAAGGCCGAGCTCGCGACCATGGCCGCGAGCGGACGTTGGGACATCGAGAGCCATGGCGCGCAGGACCACCTCCCCTACGCGGTACCGACGGCCACCTCGACCGCAAACGCGCTCGCGCTCGTTCCCGGGGAGCACTTCCTTTCGAACCTCTTCTGGTTGCCTCAGAAGGATCGGATTGAGACCCCGGCGGAGTATGCCGGGAGAGTAAGGCAAGATCTCGTGAATGCCCGCGACACATTGCAAGAAGACTTCGGTACGCCAGTCGTCGCGTACG
>JAJYHF010000022.1 GCA_021784875.1 bacterium | reverse complement strand
GAGTCCGGTCGCCACCGCCGCGACCTTCAAGATCGCTTTGTTAGTTACCATTTTCATATAACGATTGTTAATGATTTTTAGAAGCACTTGGATAATGCTTAGTTTGCACGAAGCACTTTCACGCTACCCCACACCGCGCGGTATCGACCTGCGCGCCATGGGCTAGTTGGCAAGGTTGCATCCTCCCGCGTGAGCGGAAGGATTCACTGTCTATTCAGTTTTCAAAGTACGCCCTACCGAGAGACTGACGTCCTCGTAAGGACTAGCGGTTAGTATAACAGGTATAGCCGCCATACCATGCCGCCGTGTGGATAACACCGAGGAAAAGAAACGACGAAAAGGCCGTCGCCGGCCTTCTTACGCCCTTTTCCCAGGAGTCGCTCCCACGGACGGCATACTACCAAATACGTCCTATACCGTCAAACCGTTTACACCTGTCTTGATTAAGGACTTATGAGGGTCTGCCGTCACGCAAGCGAATAAGTGCTCCAGCGGCGCTCTCCTTCTCTCCGAACGAGCCCGTCCGATATGAGAGCCGCGAGTTCGCGCTGTACTGTCTTTTCCGATACGTCCCGCATCGAGGTCGATATGTCTTTTATGTTCGCTTGTCCTTTATTACGAATAGCGGACATTATCGCTTCTCTTCTGTCTTTTACTCGGCTTGTGTCATTGTCCTTTTGTCCTTTATATGCCCCCGGTACTCGACGAGGCGTCGGGGGCGAAGGCGGAGGCGAATCACGTCTCGACACTGCCTCCGACGCCTTCTGTGCTGAAACGCGCTTCGCGACGCCGGCGAGCGTGGGCGTATCCTCGATGATGAGACGCGGTTCTTCGTATGCCGCGACCTCTTGAAGCAGTGCGTGCGCTTCTCGCGCGATAAGCTCGGCATTCATGGGAGAGAGGAGGCCGCCGACCCGAGCCATGGAGAGCACGCTCGAGAGCGCGAGGAGTTCGCGCGCGAGCGCGGCGCGCGCGGCGCTCGAAGGAACGACCGCGGCATCGACGAGGCCGATCGCGATCTCGTCCGCCCGATTCTTTAAGGACGCCGACTCAGCGAATGCCGGGGCTATGAGGTGGATGGCCTTCGCCAGGCGTTCCGCCTTCTTATATATGAATACCTTTCGTATGTCCTTTTCAAATACGTTGCTGAATATGCTCGTTTCTAGGACAAAATCATCAAGATTAGCGTCCTTTTGCTTCATCCTCACCTGAGCGAGTTCATGCTCGTGTCTTTTAGCATCCCTCTGCTGTCCCATATCGTATAGGACAGTATACGTCCGCGGCGCCCCCGCGCAAGCGAGCGCCCGCGCGCGCGTAACAAATAAGCGGCGCAATGCTACAATGAACGCATTATGGGTCGCAAGAAGAGCGTGAACGGTTCCCGTAAGAGTAACGGACGCGAGAAGCGCGTGCGCGAGTATGAGTCATTCATCCGCTACGCCTCCGCCGTCGTCCTCATCGCCGGAGGTATCCTCCTCGCGCTTGCCATCTTCGGCGCGGCGGGGCCTTTCGGCGCGGCAGTGTTCTCGGCAAGTTACGCAGTCGTCGGCATCGGCGCCTTCCTTCTCCCGCTCGCGCTCGTCGCTCTCGGACTTTACGCCGGCTTCCGCAAGCCGGCCCTCGAACCGATCACCGCAGGAGGCATCCTCGTCGTCGTCGCGTCCATGCTCGCCTTCGCCGGCATCTTCGACGAGAGCTTCGGCGGGGCGGCCGGAACGGTCTTCGGAGGAGCGCTCATGCGCTTCTTCGGCTTCTGGGGCGCGTTCGTCCTCCTTATCGCCATCATCGCCCTCGGCGCCGCGGTCATCGTTGACCTCGAGGTAGCCGGAGCGTTCCTGCTCTCGCTCGCCGAGACGATCGGAGACCGATGGCGGCAGTGGCGGGACCGCTCCGACGATGGCGCCGATGAGGATACTGAGTTCCCCGAGGCGGTCGTCGGCGTACCTGAAGAAGACGAGGAGAGCACCGCAAGCGATGAACCGGAAGAAAACAAGGAAGCTGGACGAGAGGAGAAGCCCGAGCGCGAACCGACCGTGACCATGTTCAACCGGGACGTCCCTTCCGCCGCAGCTTCTATCGCCAACTTCGACGCCGAATACGAGGCGCCTCCGCTCTCGCTCCTCGGCGCCGACAAAGGGAAGCCCGGTACCGGCGACATCAAAGCGAACGCGAACATCATCAAGCGTACCTTCCAGAACTTCGGCATCAGCCTCGAGATGGACGAGGTGTCGGTCGGACCGACGGTCACCCGCTACGCCGTGAAGCCCGCCGAGGGCGTCCGACTCTCGAAGATCGTCTCCCTGGCGAGCAATCTCGAGCTCGCGCTCGCGGCGCACCCGGTGCGCATCGAGGCACCGATCCCAGGCAAGTCGCTCGTCGGTATCGAGGTCCCGAACGCGACCAAGGCGATGGTGGGTCTCGGCGGCCTCCTCGCCGCACCGCAGTGGAACGAGAGCGAGAAGTCTCTCCTGGCTGCGATCGGCCGCGACATCAGCGGCACGCCGCATTATGTCGACGTCGCCAAGATGCCACATGGCCTCGTCGCCGGCGCGACCGGCTCGGGCAAGTCGGTCGCCATCCACGCGCTCATCACCTCCCTCCTCTATCGCGACGGTCCGAACCAGCTCCGCTTCATCATGATCGACCCGAAACGCGTCGAACTCACCCTCTATAACGGCATCCCCCACCTCCTCACGCCGGTCATCACCGACCCGAAGAAGGCCATCCTCGCCCTCAAGTGGGCGGCCAAGGAGATGGAGCGTCGCTACAACATCCTCGAGTCCGAGCGCGTGCGCGACATCGGCTCCTATCACGCGTCCGTCTACGAGCCGGCCAAGAAACGTGGCAAGGAGGGTGACGACCTCCCCGAGGCGATGCCCTACATCGTCGTCGTCATCGACGAGCTCGCCGACATCATGCAGAGCTACCCGCGGGAACTCGAGGCCTCGATCGTCCGCCTCGCGCAGATGAGCCGTGCCGTCGGCATCCACCTCGTCCTCTCGACCCAGCGACCGTCGGTGAACGTCATCACCGGCCTCATCAAGGCGAACGTGCCGACCCGTATGGCGCTCCAGGTCGCCTCGCAGATCGACTCGCGCACGATCCTCGACGGCTCGGGCGCCGAGACCCTGCTCGGCGCCGGCGACATGCTCTATCTCGCGAGCGACATGCAGAAGCCGGTGCGCATCCAGACGGCCTTCATCAGCGAAGGCGAGGTGAAGAAGATCGTCTCTTATATAAAGGGCCACAACGCGGGCGACCTCTCCTCGATCGACATGGGCGGCGGCGGCATCGTGGTGACCGACCCGGGCGACACCATCGGCCTGTCGAGCGGAGACTTCGATGATGATGCTGATGACGATCTCTACGAAGAGGCCCGCGCCGCGGTCGAGGAGGCGGGACGCGCCTCGACGAGCTATCTCCAGCGCAAGCTTAAGATCGGCTACAGCCGCGCCGCACGTCTCATGGACGTCCTCGAGGCTAAAGGCGTCATCGGGCCGGCCGACGGTTCCAAGCCGCGCGAGGTCCTCTCCCGCTCCGGCTCGACCCCGCCCCCGGATGATGCCGAGGACTTCTAAGGATTCCCTATGACGAAACGCCTCCTTATAGCCCTGTTCGTCGCCCTCGCGATCTACGGCGGCATCGAGGCCTGGCCGATCGTCGCCGGTCCGACGCTCTCGATCAGCGCGCCTGCACAAAACGCGACGCTCCCGCCAGACGGCATCGTGACAGTCCGAGGCAATGTCGCTCGCGCGGCAAAGCTCACGCTCGACGGCACACTGATCGACCGCGAAGAGAACGGCGATTTCTCAGCCACGCTCACTCTCCCCCGCGGAGGAGCTATACTGACCATGACGGCTGCCGACCGCTTCGGCAGATCGGTGACTGCGAGCCGTTCGGTCTTCGTTCCCTGAATCTTATCCATCCCTCATCCGTAATCCTTATGGCTTTCAAGAAACCGGCAAAAGAGAAAGTGCAGAAGACCGTCGCGGCCGCGAGCGCCGACAAGGACGAGCGTGCGAAGTCCATCGAGCGGGCATTGAAGGAGATCCGCACCAAGTTCGGCGACGAGGCAATCACCACCTTCGGCGCGGGCAAGACCGAGAAAATCCCCGCCGTCTCGACCGGCTCGATCGGGCTCGACGCCGCGCTCGGAGTCGGCGGCCTCCCCCGCGGGCGCATCATCGAGATCTTCGGCCCGGAATCCTCGGGTAAGACGACCCTCACGCTGCACGCCATCGCCGAGGTACAGAAGGCGGGCGGCATCGCCGCGTTCGTCGACGCGGAACATGCGCTCGACCCGGAGTATGCACGGCGCATCGGAGTGAAGCTCCCCGAGCTCCTCATCAGCCAGCCGGACACGGGCGAGCAGGCGCTCGACATCGTCGAGAGCCTGGTCCGGAGCGGCAACGTCGACATCGTCGTCGTCGACTCGGTCGCCGCACTCACCCCGAAGGACGAGATTGAAGGCGAGATGGGCCAGCAGCACGTCGGCAAGCAAGCACGGCTCATGTCCCAGGCGCTCCGCAAGCTCACTGCCATCGTCGCGCGCTCGAAGACCATCGTCATCTTCATCAACCAGATCCGCATGCAGATCGGCGTCATGTTCGGCAACCCGGAGACCACCCCGGGCGGCAAGGCGCTCAAGTTCTACACGAGCGTCCGCCTCGACATCCGCCGCATCGCCTCCATTAAGAAAGGCGAGGAGGTGGTCGGCGGCCGCGTGCGGGTGAAGGTGGTGAAGAACAAGGTGGCCGCGCCCTTCAAGACGACCGAGTTCGATCTCCTCTATAACGAGGGCATCAGCCGCGAGGGCGAGCTCCTCGCACTCGGCGAGAAGTACGGGCTCGTGGAGAAATCGGGTTCTTCCTATAAATATGGCGAGACGACCCTCGGTCGCGGCTACGACGCCGCGCGCACCTCCCTGCACGAGAACAAGCCGGTCGCGAACGAGCTCCTGAAACAGATCAAGACGAAATTAGCCGAGGGCTAAATATCGAGACTGAAAATAGAATCGGCGGGCCCGTAGTAGGTCTCACCACTCGATAGTGACTTTCTTTGCGCCGAGTTTTTGTTCAATTAGTTTGGCGAAGTGTTTCTTCACAACCTCTTCAACTTGTTCGTCTTCCAGGAGACCGAATATAACATCTCCGTAGCATTCTTCATAGTCTGACTCAAACAAATCCACGTGTGTGCACTGGTCGTTGAAAAATTCGACGACTTTCTTCAACGACATGAATTCCGCGAGTTTCTCCATAATCCGGTCGAACGCCCCAATCTTCCATGCATCTGCCCGAGCCGCTACGAATCCTTGCGGTTTAGATGTTGACTCATTACTAGCCGCCTTTTTGCCACTCTGTTTCTCGTTCATTATATCCTCCTTGGTCGATTTTTTTGGGTGGTGCAAACGTCTGCAGCTATATTATGCGGCAGCTAGGCGTTTGTCAAGCCGCGCGGATGGCGGCGAAAAAGGCGGAGGCGACGAGGCGGGCGGTGGCGCGAGCGAGTGCGAGGAACGCGGCGAGCGCGAGGAGCGCGAGCGCCTGGACGATGAGGCGGGTATGGACGAAGGCGTAGGTGAGATAGCCGGAGCGGCCGAGGAGGTCCTGCGGGCCGTTTGAAAAAACCTTCGCGACCCACACTTCCCTGCCGATGCCCCAGAGCGCGAGTGCGAGCACTACGCCGGAGGCAGTGACGCCAGAGAAGACCATGCGTAGGACGCGGACGCGGCGGACGCGACGCATGGTCACGCGCTCGATGTCGGAGATGTCAGTCATGGTGTTGTTCATCGTACGCTTCCTTAAAAAGCTTCTTCGCCCGATGGACGCGCGTCTTCACGGCCGAGATAGAGAGCCGCTCGCCCGCAGCGATCTCCTCCTGACTCTTCCCTTCGATGAACTGCAGTCGCAGGATGCGGGCTGCAGTTTCAGGGAGCTTGGCGAGCGCGGCGACCACCTCGTCACGGATCGAAAGCCGCTCGAGGAACTCGGCCTTCGGGTCCGGCAGCGCTTCGTAATGCTCCGGCTCGAGCTCGGCCCGGAGCCCTCGCTCCTTCCGCCGCGCGACGTAGCGGGTATAAGCGACACGGTTGAGGATCGTATACGCCCAGGAGGAGAAGCTCGCCCCCTCCTGCGGGTGGTATTTGTCCGCATAGAGGTACATCTTCACGAACGCATCCTGGACGGCCTCTTCGGCGTCCTCGGGGCTCGTGAGAATCGTGCGGGCACGACGCAGGAACGGTGCCTCGTAGCGACGCACGAGGACGGCAAAAAGCTCCGATTCTCGGCGTGAACGCGCCAATATCTCGGCGTCAGAGAGTGCGCCCAGGTCTTCGATGAGGCTTGAAAATCGCATCGTGTCTGTTAGCATACTCTCATCGCCCGTGAGGGCTACTTTTTATAACGCCGCGGAGCGGCATTTAGTTTCAGAACCATGTCCGTACTGTCCTACAACGAAATACTTCCCAAGACCGTCATCGTCCACGACGGCGAGCCGTATGAAGTGCTCTCCTCGCACGTCTTCCGCATGCAGATGAGGAAGCCCGTCAACCAGACCAAGCTGCGACACCTCGTCTCGGGCAAGGTTGTCGAGATCTCCTTTCACCAGAACGAGACTGCTGAGGAAGCCGATATCGCGAAGATGCAGGCGCAGTATCTCTACACGAACCGTGGCGAGAGCTGGTTTTCTGAGGCCGGCAACCCGAAGAACCGCTTCTCCTTCGCCGAAGATGCCGTGCATGACAAGGTACAATGGCTCGCGCCGAACTCGCTCGTCGAGGTGCTCACCTACGAAGAGAAGCCGATGACGCTCACCATCCCCATCAAGGTCGACCTCACGGTCAAGGAAGCTCCGCCGAACGTGAAGGGCGACAGCGCGACCGGCGGCAACAAGCCCGTGACGCTCACGACCGGCGCGAAGGTGAACGTCCCGCTCTTCATCAACACGGGCGATATCATCCGCATTAATACGGAGACGGGAGAATATACGGAACGCGTCGAGAAGGCGTAATACGGAAATAAAAACGCGCGGAGCCTAGGGGCTCCGCGCGTTTTTATCTGAGAATCAATTACGCCGCGACGTACGGGAGAAGCGCCATGTAGCGGGCGCGCTTGATGGCGTTCGTAATCTCGCGCTGCTTCAAGGCCGGGACACCGGTGCGCCTCTTCGAGAGGATCTTCGCATGCGGGTTGGTGAACTGCTTTAGGTACGCGACATCCTTGTAGTCGATATGCTTCTTAAGCTCGATCTCTTCACGCTGTGCTTGATAGGCCATGATGAACTGGTTAGACGTTTAACTATTTAAAACGGAATGTCTTCCGGATTAATCTCCTCGTCGGGATACTGGATATCGGCCGCTTGCCCCGAGCTTGCCGAGGGGCCGTTCTCTTCATTGAGCGTGCGCACGGAGCCGCCATTCCCGGAACCGCCGCGCCCGCCGTCCGAGCCGAACTGGAAATTTTCAGCGACGATCTCGGTGCGGTACTGCTTCTTGCCGCTCTCGCGGTCGTCCCACGTGCGCGTCTGGAGCCGGCCCTCGATGAAGAGCGGGCGGCCCTTCTTCGCGTACTGCGCGATGATCTCCGCCACGCGGCCGAAGGCGACGATGTTATGGAACTCGCTCGCCTCCTGCTTCTGGCCGTTCTTGTCCTTGTAGGTGCGATTGGTCGCGAGACCGAAAGTCGCGACATTGCCTCCCGAGGGAAGCGCCTTGAGCTCCGGATCGCGGGTGAGGTTGCCGTAAAGGAGGACGCGGTTGAGGAACATAGGTCTTTATGCGCCGGCGCGTTCGAGCGTGGCGTCGAGCTCCGCTTCACCTGCTTCTTCTTCGTGCTCGTTCACCGGATCCTTCTCGGCCGCTTTCATCGCAAGCTCGCGCACTTCGAGCGCGTGATGCGCCGCCTCCTTCGTCGTCACAAGGTCGACGAAGCGGATGATGCGCTTGTCCGCATTCGCGGCCGCGGTGACCTCCGCGTGCTTGTCTGCAGGAGCCTCGTATGCGATCCAAGAGAAATACGCGGAATTGAAGTCGCGGCGGCCCGAGGTCTCTTGGCGGGAGATAGTGTACGCGAGCTGGATCTTGAGCGGTGCGCCTTCAGCGACGATGCTTCCCTGCTTCGCAATGATGTCGCGTACCGCCTGATATGCCTTCTTCATTTCTTCAGTCGGAAGCTCCGGGTCGAGGTGGAAGCCGAGCTCATAGACACGCGGCTCCGAGCCGGTCTCATCGACCTCGCTCATTTCAAGTTCTTCATCCTTCCTTTTTGCCATAATAGCCGCATCCTAGCACGGCTTTATACCGCCTGCAAGGAGAAGAAACGGAGGGTATTTGCAAGGATGGTGGCGCGGACGAGCTCGGAATCGGCGGCGCGGACGGCAGCGATCTGTGCGACGACGTCGATGACAGCGAGCGGATCATTGCGTGTGCCCCGGCGGGAGGCAGGGGCGACATAGGGCGCGTCGGTCTCGGCGAGCAGGCGCTCGAGCGGAGCGGCGCGGATGACCTCGTCATACTGGCGCGCGAAGGTGATGACAGCGGTGAAGGAGAGCGAGAAGCCGAGCGCGACGAAGGCCTCCGCCTCGGAAGAACCGCCCGCGAAGAAGTGCGCGATGCCGCGCAAGTCCGGGCGCTTCGCTTTCGCCTCTTTCAGGATCGCGAGCGCGCCTTCATAGGCGTCCACCGTCCCCTTGCTCGGCCGCGCATGGATAATGAGCGGCTTGCCGAACTCAGAAGCGAGCGCGATGTGCTGCTTAAAGAGTTCTTGCTGCCTCTCTCGCTCCTCTGGAGCCGCTCCACGGAAATAATCGAGGCCGCACTCCCCTATCCCGACGACCTTCGGGTGCGCGGCGAACGAGTGGAAAGCGGCCACGTCGAAAGTCTCGCCACTTACGTGATTAGGATGAACGCCGACCGTCGCCCAGAGATGATCGTGCTCCTCGACAAGCGCAACGGCCGCGCGCGAGGAGTCGAGATCGGTACCGACGACGATTGCCCCGACGCCCTCCTCCCGCATCCTTGCGATGACCTCCTCCTGATCCGCGTCATACTCCGGGAATTGCAGGTGGCAGTGCGCGTCGATATAACGGGGCGTCATGTATCAAACGAGCCTCGGGAAAAGATTCTCGGGCTTCCGGTTCGTGAGGATAGCGGCCTTGATGGCGGCGTTCGTCGCGGGCATGAACGGATTCAGGAGCCGCGCGATCGTATAGAGCTCGCGCGCGAGCTCGCGGATCATCGCCTTCCCTTTCTCCGGGTCCTCCTTCACGACCGAAAAGGGCTTCTCGGCAGTGATGCGTTCGTCGAGCGCAGCGATGCGTGTCCAGACGAGATCCATCGCTTTGTTGAACTCGAACGCATCGAGCGCGTCCCAATATGCCTGCGGGAACGGCTCCGACTCCGGTCGCTCGATTGGCTCCGGCAAGTGCGTCTCTGCGAGCTTCATCACCCGTGCGACGAGGTTGCCGAGGCCGTTCGTGAGATGGGCGATGTAGTGCCCCCGGATCGCGTCGAGCGTGAGGTCGGAATCCTCTGTCGGGCTCACGTGACGCAGGAGGAGATAACGCACGGCGTCCGTCCCATACTCGGCGACGAGATCGAGGGGGTTTATGACATTACCGAGGCTCTTGCTCATCTTCTGCCCGCCTGAGGTTATGAAGCCATGGTAAAAGACCGAGTCGGTCGCTTTGAGACCAGCCGATTTGAGCATCGCCTGCCATAGGACCGACTGGAAGCGGAGCTGATCCTTCCCGGCGAACTGGATCGTCTCGCCCTTCGTCCAGAATTTCTCGAAATTTCCTTCCGTATCACCCGGCCAGCTCAAGGTCGAGATGTAGTTCGCGAGGGCGTCGAACCAGACGTACATCACCTGTGATTCGTCGCCCGGCACCGGGATGCCCCAGGAGAGCCGCTTTGCCTCGCGCGAGATGCTCACGTCGTCAAGCCCTCCTTTTATGAAGTTAAGCGCCTCCTGCCGGCGCCACTGCGGCACGACGACGCCCGGTCGCGAGAGGTATTCCGTCAGATAATCCTGGTACTTCGAGAGCGCGAAGAAGTAGTTCTCTTCTTCGATCTCGGCCGGTTCCATGTTCGGATGATTCGGGCATTTCCCTTCCACGAGGTCGCCCTCGCGCAGGAACATCTCGTCGCCGACGCAGTAGAGGCCTTTATATTTCTTCTTATAGATATCGCCGTTCGCCTCGCATCGGCGCCAGAGCTCCTGAGCTGCGGCGATATGCGCCGGATCCGTCGTACGGACGAACGCGTCGTTTGAGAGACCGAGCGCGCCCTTGAGCTTCTTGAATTCGGCCGCATAGTGATCGACGTATCCTTGGACGCTCTGCCCTGCCTTCTCGGCGGCTTGGAAAATCTTCTGCCCGTGCTCGTCAACGCCGGTGTTGAAGAAGACATCCTCGCCGCGGAGACGCGCGGCGCGCGCGTAGGCATCCGCCTGTACGTATTCAAGCGCATGGCCGACATGCGGATCCGCATTCACATACGGCAGCGTGGTGGTGATATAGCGAGCCATCGTTCAGGATGCGTGCGCCATGCGGCGCTTACGCTTGGCGAAGTCGTTGATGAACTCGAGCAGCACCGCTGCGAGCGGCACCGCGAGCAGGGCGCCCAAGAAGCCGGCGAGTGTGTAGCCCGCGATCAAAGCCACGATGACGAGGAGCGGCGGGATGCCGACGACTTTCTTCACGATGAGCGGATAGATAAGGTTCGATTCGAACTGGTTGACCACGATATAGAGACCGGCCACGATGGCTGCGATCGCGAGATTCCCGCTGTTATACGCCACGATGACCGCGATAGCGCCCGAGAGAAGCGAGCCGAAGATGGGAATGATCTCGGCAAAGGCGGTGAAGACAGCCAGAAGGAGCGCGTAGGGGACGCCTATGATAAGGAGACCGAGATAGACCAAGACCGCGACGATGACCGAGAGCAGGATCTGGCCCTGCATCCAGAGGCCGATCTTCTTCTGCGAACGGCGCCAGAGATCGACAGCGTAGTCTTCATATGCGACCGGCATCACGAGGCGGAGGAAGTCGTCCATGCCGGTGTCCTGGAGCGCGAAGTAGAACGAAAGCACGACGACCAAGAGGAGTGAGAAGATGCCGCCGAAGAAGGTGACGATGATCTGGAAGATGCCCGCCGAACCGGCGGCGACGCCGGACTGAAGCGAGAGGAGCGCGCGTACGAACGACTGTATGTCGCCGGTCCCGCCGAAGAGACCCGTGCTCGCAAGGCCGGAGAACGAACCGGAGATCTTGATCGTCTCGAGATACTTCGGCACGGCGGAGAGGAAGCCGGCCGCGTCAGTGATGATCGGCGGGAAGAAGAAGTAGAGGAGCGTGAAGATGGAGCCGAACACGAGCACATACACGAAGACGACGGAAAAGAAGCGCGGGAGACGACGACGGACGAAGAATGCGATACCGGGTTCGATCGCCGAGGCGATGACGATGGCTGTCACGATGAGGAGCGCGAGGTCGCGCAGGAGCCAGACGCCATAGGCGACTGTCGCGACCGCGATCGCAGCTACGACCGTCTTCACGGTAATCGAGACGCGCAGCTCCTTATCCATGCTCGGATGGTACCACGAAACCGCCGGGACGAAAGGTCACGACAGCGGCTTAGGCGACCGCAGCGGCGATGCGGGCGGCGGCGGCGGCCACGGAGAGGCGCTCCTGCTCGCCCGTGTCGCGGTGGCGAAGGGTGACGGTGTCCTTCAGCTCCGGCTTCTCGCCGAGCGTATCGAAATCGATCGTGACGCAGAAGGGCGTGCCGATCTCGTCCTGGCGACGGTAGCGCTTGCCGATGTTGCCGTTGTCGTCCCAGGCGATCTGCGGATGGACCTTCCGGAGCTCCGCGCGCACCTCCCGCGCCTTCGCGACGAGCTCGGGCTTGTTCTTCAGGAGCGGAGCGACCATCGCCTTGACCGGTGCGACCTTCGGGTCGAACGCAAGATACGTCCGCATTTCGCCACCCATCTCATCTTCACGGTACGCGCTTGAGAGAAGCGCGAGAATGGTGCGGTCGACGCCGAGCGAGGGCTCGATGACGTGCGGCGTGAACTTCTCTTTCGCCTCTTCGTCGAGATACTTCTGCTCGACGCCGGAGCCCTTCTCGTGTGCGGAGAGGTCGAAGTCGGTGCGGTAGGCTAGGCCCCAGAGTTCCTTACGGCCGAAGGGATAGTCGAACTCGAAGTCGATGGTGCGCTTGCTGTAGTGCGCGCGGTCGCCGTCCGGCACCTCGAGCTCGTGTACCGTTCCCTCCGACAGGCCGATGGCCGCCGCGTAGGCATGTATGGTCTTACGCCACTCCTCGAAGGCCCGCTCCCAGTCTGACGGGTTTACGAAATATTCCACCTCCATCTGCGAGAGCTCGCGGAGGCGGAAGATGAAGTCACGCGGCGCGATCTCGTTCCGAAACGCTTTGCCGATCTGGATGAGGCCGAACGGTAACTTCGGGTGGATAGAATCTATCACGTTCTTGTAGTTGACGAACATGCCGCCAGCCGTCTCGGGGCGCAGGTACACGACCGCCGACTCGTCCTCCATCGCACCCGCGTGCGTCTTGAACATCATGTTGAACTGACGCGCCTCGCCAAGCTTGCCGCCGCACTCGCACGTCTTGACGTCATCGAGATGATCAGCGCGAAAACGCTTCTTGCATTTTTCACACTCGACAAGAGGATCGGAGAAGCCGGCGACGTGGCCGGAAGATTCCCAGACCTTCGGATTCATGAGAATTGCCGCGTCGACGCTGTACATGTCGTCACGCTCGTCGCGGAACATGCGGAGCCAGAGGTTCTGGATATTCTCCTTGAGCAGGACACCCATCGGGCCGTAGTCGAAGGTGCCCGCCAGGCCGCCGTAGATCTCGGAGCCGGGATAGACGAAGCCGCGGCGCTTCGCGAGGGAAACGATCTTCTCCATCAGGTTCGCATCAGCCATGGTGGACACTGTACGCCAAAAGGTTCCTCATTGCACGGCCGCGTCCGCGACGACCGGTCCGGCCGTCGCGGCGACCTGCACGCCGGCGAAACGGTCGTAGCCCGAGAAGGAGGCCGCGCTCGTAAGCGTCGGTACGCTCCCCTTCTGGGAGGCTGAAGGAATCAAGGAAACCTGGAAGGAACCTTGCGCGCTCCCGTCCTGCTCTAAATCTCCGGCGGTCCAAGTGACTGTACGGGAGCCGTCGTCATAGCTTATGGTGCCTGCGCCGGACGGCGCGCCGACATAAGAAACGTAGCTCGGCAGGGTTGCGGTCACCGTCGCGCCCGCGACTGCACTCCCTTCGTCCTTCGCACTCCAGGTGATCGTGTAGGTCGTCGTCGCGTCGACCGTCGGCGGCACGGACCCGCTCGCAGAGAGCGCTGAGGCGCCAAGAAGAACGGTCGCCGCGATTTTCGCGGTCTTGGTCTCCGAAGCCTCCATGGACTCCGGAGCGCCCGACCCTCCGGCAGGCGTGCCGGAAACGGACGTGGAGAAGGTTACCGTCGGCGAGGGCGGGAGCTCATCGGGAGGGAGCGTCGCGAAGGTGAATGATCCCGTGCCGGAAGCGTTCGCAGGTAACGACGCGAGCGAAGGGTTATCATCCTTACTGAAGATGATGGTGTGGTCAGAAGAACGATAGAACCCTTGGGCCGTCTTGACGCTGCCGTAGTCGATAGCGTTGCCAGAAAGCGTTACCGAGATGGTCGCGTCCGCGATACTGTTCGTGAGCGTGTTCGCATAGGAAACGGTGACATTCTGGGTCGTTCCGGCCTCTAGGGTGGGGCTGTCCGACGTGTTGCCGCCTACCGCGACAGTCGCGGTAATGAAAGGAGCGAGGATCGAAACGGTCGCATCTTGGGTCATATAGGCCACCGCGGGGGTCTTCCCTTGCGGCGTCTGCGCGGTACCGACTGTCGCATGGAAGACCTTCTGCTCGCTATCTTGTCCATAAAGCATCCCGGTAAGCGTGACTTCCTGACTCCCGCCGGGCGAGAGCGTCCCGAGAAGGAAGCTTCCACCGCTCATCGGCACCGATGAAGAAGAGACCGAGAAACCGAAGGGTGTCGTGACGGCGAGGACCACGTTGTCGAGCGGGACTGGCGCACTCGAGCGAACAGAGAACGCGAGCGTGACCGGCGTGCCGGACATGACATTCGCCGGCGCAGAGACGGACACCGAAAGCGGCGCGGAAGAGACTCCGATCGAATAGGATGTCTTCTTCACGAACGTAGCGCTCGAGGCAGTGGTTCCGTACGAGAGGGACACCGGCAAGGAGAGCGTCTGCCCTGCGCCCCCGAAGAGCATAGCTTTCACGGATCGAGTCACGCTCGCGCCGGGCGCGAGTTCCCCGAGATTCTCAACGTATCGCGGGAATGCGGTTGCCGCGTCAGTCGCGCTCCTCGTCCCATCCGGGAAATCGACCTCGAGCGTCGCGTTCTCTATCGGCACGGCGTTCGTATTCGTCACGACGACCGAGAGCGGAACCATGTCGCCACTCGCGATCGTCGAAGGCCCCTGGATCGCTATGGCGATCTTGTCCGTCGAGACGCTGTTGCCACCGAAGTAGAGCGCGTACCCTGCGACGCCGAGCGTCGCAAGGAAAAAGACGAATGAGAAAGCGAAAAAGAGGCTCGCCCGGCGCACGCGCCGTTTCTGCTTCTGCGTGAGGGGGGCCATTGTATCGCCCCACTCATGCGGGAGCGCACCCCGCCCCGCCGCTGTAAGCGGCGAGCGCCGGATCGGCGCGGCAGAACCGGTGCGATAGAGCCGTTCCCGCGCCTCTTCAAGCGAACTGGTGTCGTTCGTGTCATCTGCCATGACGACAGTATAACGCGTCAGAGGCCCGAGGCGGCGATGCCGCGATTGATGCGGTTTATGAAGGTCGGACGGCCAGCTGCGACGGCGGCAAGGTGCTCCGAAGCGTAATCGCCTCCGACGCCGCCAGGGATCTCCCCCGCATTGAGCCCGAGTGCGGCAAGAATACGCAGGACCACGAGTGCCTCGGCAGCGTCGCGGTCATCTGCGGAGATTCCCGCAAGCGCTGCGAAGAAACCGATGATTACAGCGAACAATTCCGGATGCCCCTCCCCCATAACAAGACGCAGGAGAAGACCGGAGACGCGCGCCGCGGAGCGGCGCGCGTCTGCCTGGCCGAGTTCCGCGAACCACGAACGCTCGAGCACCGCCCCGGCGACACGCCACCCCTCCTTCCCCCGTACGAGGATGAGCGAGCTCTCGGCAAAGGTCGCGAGCGAGGCAGCGAGCTTGGCGCCCGGCTTGCGCAATCCTTGGGCGCGCGCCCACACAAGGCCGAGGTCCTCGGTAAGGATCGCGAGCAGGACGTTCGCCTCGCCGAGGGAAGTGCGGGCGAGGGTGATGCCGCGTGTCTCGTACTTATGCCGCATCGCGAACGAGGTCGAAGTGCACCTCGCCGCTCGACAAGGTTGCCGCGTACTTTCCTTCCGGATACATCTCCGGATGCGCCGCATCCTTCGGCGAGAGGCCTTCGTTCTTCCGCGCCTCCGCGACCGCGCGCGCGAGCTCGCGCTCGTCGCCCTCCTTGATGAGCTCGGGCGTGAGTTCGATGTCGAGCGCGAGGTCGCCCGTCTTAATTTCCTTTACATTCACCTCGTCGGCGAGGATGCGCGCAAGCTCGTCTGGCAGCGCCTCGGGGATCGTGAGCGACGCGAGCGGCTGACGCACCCTGATGTTCGCCTTCTGACGGAGCTGGAGCGCCTCCGAGGCGAACGCACGCACGCGGGTCATCTGCTCGATCAGTTCTTCATCCGCTTTCTCTCTCGCTCGCGGCCAATCACAGAGATGCACGCTCTCCGGCTCCCCTTCCTCGCGCACGGCCTGATAGACCTCCTCGGAGACGAAAGGCATTACGGGTGCGACAACCTTCGCGAGCTCTTTGAGCACGTAGCGCAGGGTCGCGAGCGCAGCCGCGTCGCCCTCACGCATCCGTTCGCGCGATCGGCGCAGGTACCAGGTCGAGAGATCGTCGATGAAAGCGCGCATCGGACGTACCGCGCGCGGCACGTCGTAGCGGTCGAACGCGTCCGTCGTCTCACGCACCAACTCGTCGAGCCGTGCAAGAATCCATCGATCGAGCGCGTCCTTGCTCGTAACACTCGCGACAACCGAATCATCCTTGAAGAGTTCATAGAAGGCCGCGACATTGCGTAGCATGTTCACCACCCGCGCATGCACCTCCTTTACGTCATCGTCCTTGAAGGCAACATCTTCCGCCTGCATGAGCACGGAAGCCATGAGGTAGTAGCGGAAGGCATCCGCGCCGTAACGGTCGAAGAGGACGTACGCATCGGTATAGTTGCCCTTGCTCTTCGAGAACTTCGCACCGTCAGCCGCGAGGATGTTGCCGGTCGTGACGACATTCTCGAACGCACGGCGATCGAAGAGCTCGACGCCAAGCGTATGGAGATAATAGAACCAGGCACGCGTCTGGCCGATGTACTCCGAAACAAAGTCG
>JAJYHF010000025.1 GCA_021784875.1 bacterium | reverse complement strand
CGGTCGACGAGGATCTCGAGGTGAAGCTCGCCCATGCCCGAGATAATCGTCTCACCCGTCTCCTCGTCGGAAGTGACGCGGAAGGTCGGGTCCTCGTCCGCGAGCTTACGCAGCGCGATGCCCATCTTCTCCTGGTCGACCTTCGTCTTCGGCTCGATACGGAGCGACACGACCGGCTCGGGGAACGTGATCTCTTCAAGAACGATCGGATTCGCCTCGTCACAGAGGGTGTGGGAGGTCTTGGTCTCCTTGAGACCGACCGCAGCAGCGATCTCGCCGGCGAAGACTTGTTCCACCTCTTCGCGTTTGTCGGCCTGGAGGCGCACGATGCGGCCGACGCGCTCCTTGTCCCCTGTCGTCGAGTTGTAGACGTAGGAACCGGCCGCGAGCGTCCCTGCATAGACGCGGAAGAAGGTTAATGCCCCGACGAATGGGTCGGTCTGGAGCTTGAATGCGAGCGCCGTGAAGGGCTCGTCGTCCGAGGCGTGACGCTCGACGGGCTCGCCCGTCTTCGGGTTCGTGCCGGTGACCGGCGGGAGGTCGAGCGGGCTCGGGAGATAGTCGACGACCGCGTCGAGCACGAGCTGGACGCCCTTGTTCTTGAGCGCGCTGCCGCAGTAGACCGGGAAGACCTCGTTAGCGATGACGGCCTTACGCAGGATCGCCTTCAGCTCCTCAATAGAGGGTTCCTTCCCTTCGAGATAGGCGTTCATCGCCGCGTCGTCCTGCTCGACGATGCGTTCGACGAGCTCGCCGCGATACTTCTCCGCCTCTGCGCGGAGATTCTCCGGAATCTCGCCTTCGCTGACCTCTTCGCCCATGTTGCCACCGAAGGTGTGTGCCTTCATCGTAAGCAGGTCGACGACACCCTCGTGAGCCGCCTCCTCGCCGATCGGAATCTGCATGCGCACGGCCTTGTTCGAGAGGCGGTCGAGGATCGAGGCATAGGAGCGCTCGAAGGAGGCGCCGGTGCGGTCGAGCTTGTTGATGAAGCAGAGGCGCGGGACGTTCGCCTCGTCAGCGTAGCGCCAGTTGGTCTCGGACTGCGGCTCGACGCCCGAGACGCCGTCGAAGACGACGACAGCTCCGTCGAGAACGCGCATCGAGCGCTGCACCTCGGCGGTGAAGTCGATGTGTCCCGGCGTGTCGATGATATTGAAACGGATCTTCTTGCTCGTATCCTTCTTATCCGCTTCGTTCGTCTTCGACCAGAAGCAGGTGATGGCGGCAGCCGTGATGGTGATGCCGCGCTCGCGTTCCTGCTCCATCCAGTCGGTCGTCGTCTCGCCCTCGTGCACCTCGCCGATCTTATGCTGACTGCCGGTGTAGTAGAGGATGCGCTCCGACACGGTCGTCTTCCCCGCGTCGATATGGGCGATGATGCCGAAGTTGCGGACTCTCTCAAGCGGATAATCTCGTTTCATAAAGTTGAATAAAAAAATAAAAGCGCCGTGCGCACGTTGATAATAGCACTAATCCCTTGGCATGGTTCGGGATGACCTTGCGTATAAAGTCACCAGGCGAAGTGGGCGAAAGCCTTGTTGGCGTCGGCCATGCGGTGCATCTCGTCCTTCTTCTTGATCGCGTCGCCCTCGTTCTTGGCAGCCAGCATGATCTCGGCAGCGAGTTTGTCGGCCATCGGCTTACCCTTACCCTTCCGCGCGGCGTCGATGATCCAGCGGAAGGAGAGCATGAGGCGGCGCGACTGCGGCACCTCGCGCGGGACCTGGTAGTTGGCACCGCCGACGCGGCGGGAGCGCACTTCCATGAGGGGCGAGGCGTTCCTGAGCGCGGTCTCGAAGGTCTCGAGCGGGTCAGCGCCTTCGGCCTTGATCTTATCGAGCGCGTCGTAGACGACGGTGCGGGCGGTGTCCTTCTTGCCGCTCCACATGACGGCATTGATGAAACGCGTGAGCGTCTCGGACCCGTACTGCAAGTCGGGGCTCCACGTCCTTTTCTTCTTTATCGGCCTGCGCATAAAAGATTTTAACGTTTAAATATCTAAAGATTATTTCGGCTTCTTGGCGCCATAGCGCGAGCGGCCGCGGCGGCGCTTATCGACGCCCGAGGCATCGAGCTTGCCGCGCACGATCGTATACTGCACGCCGATATCTTTCACGCGCCCGCCGCGCAGGAGGACGACCGAGTGCTCCTGGAGGTTGTGACCCATACCGGGGACGTAGGCGGTCACTTCCATGCCGTTCGTCAGCCGCACGCGGGCGATCTTGCGGATGGCGGAGTTCGGCTTGCGCGGGGTCTTGGTGGTCACCTTGGTGCAGACGCCACGCTTGAAGGGCGAGGCGTAATAGGTCGGGCGGTTCTTGAGCGTGTTGAAGCCACGCGTCAAGGCAAGCACGCTCGTCTTGCGCGCCTTATCCTTGCGCCCCTTCTTGGAAAGCTGGTTGATGGTGGACATTGAGAAAGCCCCTTCTTCGGGGATGCGAGCACTATATAGGAAACGCGCGCGAGGCGCAAGCAGAGGCCGCTACCGGCCAGTGTCATCGATGGGTTCTCGGTAGGGATCGACCGCGTACGGCTTCTCGGGCGCTCTCGGCGGAGTCGGACGCGGCGGGACTGGAGACGCGGCGGGCGGAGGAGCTGGCGGCGGGGGCGACACAGGCCTGTCTACAGGCGGCGAGGGAGGAGCTGGCGGCACGAAGCGCTCGCCAGGCCGGATGACCGCGCCGGGCAGATTCGACGGAACAGAAGTCTTATCGAGATCGACGGGCTGCTTGGGCGTTATGAGGTTCTTCAGTTCGAAATACTTCGAAGCCTGCGCGGACGACTTCTCCGTGAACGAAGGAGACGGCTCCTCGTGATCCTCGAGCAGCAACTCGTCTGCAGCAGGAATCGGGCGAGGCGGCAGCGGCTTCGCGGCCGAAGCAGGAGTCGGCATAGATGGCGGCATTGGGCGCGACACAGGCGGCTTCACTGGCCGCGGGATTGAAGCTGAAGTGCTACCAACAGTCGACTCCTCCTCTTGTTCACCCGCCACCTTGCCCTCCATGCGTGCGCGCAATGGGACAAAGATCTCCTTGTTCACGTCGCCCGTAATCTGCCGTGCCTCCGTGTCATCAATACCACCGGCGCGCAATTCCCGCAGGAAATCCTCAGGCCCGACATAACCGATGAGCGTATAGTTCACGAGCTTTTCGAGGAGGCCAGCCTGGTCGATGTGGAGCCCGTGCTGCTTGGCAATCCGCTCTATGATCTGTTCCGTGAGCGGACTCGTGACTGTCTCTTGCACGACGGGCGGCGCCGCGTCCATCCATCGTCCTGCTTCTTCTGGGGTAAGGTCTTTCATATGTCAATCCATTATTTCTTTGCCCAAGGCGGAGTCCAGTCACTCTCGCCGAATGATTGTGTTTTATCTTTTTGATTACTACTCGTCCCGCCCGACTTCCTGTCAGAAAGGATACCCCACCAATCCTCGCGCTTTTCGCCGAGCTTGTTTTTCGCCTCGTCGAAATACTCCTTGAGCTTCTGCTTGTACTGCTCGTCATCTTT
>JAJYHF010000041.1 GCA_021784875.1 bacterium | reverse complement strand
GATCTGGCGTCCTGGCCGGAATCATCGCGGTCAACGCCAAGCCGCTCGGAAAGGCGGCAGGTGTGTTACAGAACACGCTCGCTTGGATCACCATCGCCCTCTTGGTCGCGGCCGTAGCGACGGCCGTGATAACGAGCCTCTCCGGAGGCTCACACACGACGGCCCAGGCTGCGGTTCCGCTTGGCGACTACCAGCCGATCACTATGTCTCCAGGCGGAAAGACGGAACTGGTTTTGATTCCGCTCGGGGCAACGACCGACATAATCGGGACCAACGCCCATGTACATGTCGTGTATACGGACGAACGGACTGAGGTGTCGGTTCCGATTGACGCCAACCTCCCGGGAGGACCCATCAAAGGGTTCTATGTAACAAACGACCTGGAGAAGACGGCGAATACCGTCTACTACAGGTTCAAATGAACGAAAGGAATACCTTTATGATCTTTGAAGGCCGCGGCTTACCACCGCGGCCTTTCTGCTTTTATTTTTTATTGCCCGACCTGCCCTTGCAGGGCTCCCTGTACCGTCCCGAGGTTGAAGCTCGCGAGCGCGACGTTGATAAGGCCATAGGCGCCGAAGATGATCACGAGCCCGATGAGGCCCCACATGATCGCCTTGTTCCCCTCCTCGCGCTTCTTCGAGTCGCCCGCGTGCGCGATGAATTCAAACAGGCCCCAAATGAAGACGACGAAGGCGACCGCCGAGAGAAGCAGGATGAGCGGATTGATGATCTGCGCGACGACCTTATCGAGAAACTGGTTGAGGACTGACATCGCTCTCCTAGCCGCCGATCTGGACGCCGGCGGAAGGGGTTCCGCCCGACGGACCGGTGTTGTTGCCGAAGCCGACCGTGCCAGTGAGGATGTTCACGAGCCCCCAGACGGATACCATCACGAAGAAGCCGATGAGGCCCCAGAGCATGTGATTCTTGCCATCATCCTTCGCCTTGCCGTTGGTCGCGCCGAGGATGAAGACCTGGAACGCGCCCCAGATGAAGACGATGAACGCGATAGCGAAGAGAACCGGCACGATGATGCCGTTTATGGTGTTGATGATGAAAGAACCGGCGTCCGAGACGTTATTGATCGTCGCTGCGTATGTGGCGAGCGGCAGACCGAAGACGGCAGAAGCGAGCGCGATACGGGTGAGTGCTTTTTTCATGGTTGTGATTGCTATTGGAGTTATTGTAACGCCCCCTTGCCGCCGGTCAATGCGCTCATGGGGATAGTCTCAACAAACTGCCGCCCATGTCTTGATTACCGCTATGGGGGTAGACACAGGAGGAATCGTTGTGCACATTCGCATTTTTATTGTAGTTGGTCGCCGCTGGATCCATACAGCCGCTGATAAACGGATTACTATTTGTAGCACTGCTTCCGGAAACCGTCGGCGGCGTGGGTGAGGCATTGGAAGAAAGGTTAAGCGTGTCCATGAATATTCCTACGATGCCCCAAACGGCGAATATGATGACGAAACCGATGATGCCGTAGAGGGCGAAGGTCTTGCCGGACTCTTGAGCCTTCGGATCCGCAGCGCCCTTGATGAAATACTTGTAGATACCCCAAAGGAAGACGAGAAACGCGACAGCGAGCAGCGTCGGAACCAGGGTACTGTTTATGATGCCGGTGATGCTCGTCGCATAGCCTTGGATATATTGCGGGTTGATGCTGCCAGCCATATGGATCAGTGGGATAATGGCGACGTCGGGATCGGCGGCGCGTAACCTCCCCCGAGGCCGAAGGTATTAGAAACCACGTTCACCAGCCCCCAGACGGAGAGCATCACGACGAAGCCGATGAGACCCCAGAGGATGAGCTTATGGCCTTTCCCCACTTCGCCCGGATCGCCGTGTGAGAAGATGTACGCCTTCGCGATGCCATAAAGGAAAATGATGAACGCGACCGCGAAGAGGACCGGAACGAGAATCCCGTTGATGACGTAGAGCGCTTCGCCGCCGAGCCGGCAGATATAGCTCTGGCACACGCCTGGGGCGCCACCATAGAGAGGCGCTCCGCCGTTGATAAAATTGATATTGAAATTGGTAGAAGCAGAAGCGAGCGCCGGCACGAGGATGGCAGCGACCGCGAGCGTCGCCATGATTTTCTTTCGCATATGCCTCCAGTATGCCATACCTCAGGTGGGAAGCGTCGGGAAGAGCGTGGATAACGCCAGGTGGACAAGCCCCCAGACCGAGAAGATGAGCACGAGCCCGATGATGCCCCAGAAGATGAAGTCCCTTCCCTCCTTCAGCTTCCCTTCGTCGCCGTTGTTATTGAGGAAGAAATAGCGGATGACGCCCCAGACGAAGAAGAAGAACGCGAGCGCGACGATGAACGGGATGACGACGATATTGAAGGTGCCGATGAGGCCCGAGGAGCCGTTGCCGATGAACTGTGCGAAGGTCATATCAGGAGCCGACCGAGAGCGCCTGCACCGTCGCCTGGATGCCGAGCGCGATCGCCTGTGCACCGAGGAGGACGAGCGCGCCGATGACGACCCACTTGAGATTCTCTTTCGCCTTCCCTATCTCACCCGGGTTGCCTCGCGCTGTCACGAAGAGGTAGCCGGTGTAGACGAGCCTGAAGATGACGACGATGGCGCCGATGCGCACCACGAACTGCATGATCTCGCTCACGAGCGCCGGGAGCGAACTCGCCCCAGAACCGAGCGGATTGACGAGCTGGACATTCGGGCCGGTAGTCGGCCCGATCTCGGTAGCGAATGCGCCGAGCGGCACGGCCAAAGCAGCCGGGAAAGCTATAGCGATAAGGGCGAGTACGACGAAACGTCTGGTCATGATTATTGTTGCAGCGCCGCGCTCAGGGACTGCCCGGCGGCAGTGAGCGCGGAGATGATAGTCGAGCGGCCGCTGATCACGTTCTTAATCATACCTGAGAAGACGCTGTCGACGATAGCGGGCGGTGGGGACAGCCAGCCCTTCGTGTAGAGAGCTTCCGCATACGCGGCGGCTCCGACCGGGTCAGTAGGCGGCGTCGCAAGGTCGCTCAAGACGGCCGGTGCGAGACCAGTCGCCGACGCGGCGGCGGTCTGTTCTGCTGGGTTCGTGAGAAGCACAGCGGCCTGATACGCGCCTGAAGCGTTCTTGGCCCCGTTCGGGATCATGAGGGCGTAGATGAGACCGTACGCTTTCTTCACGGTCGCCGTGGCCGGCTGTGGCAGCGGTGCGACGACGAAGTTGAGGTTCGGGTTCGCCTGCGCGAGGAAGCGGGCTTCAGACGCATAGCCGAGATAGAGCGCGAGATTTCCGGCGATGAACGACTGTCCTGAATCCGGCAAAGACGAATTCCATGTGTACGAGACCTTAGACGGATCGGCGAACTGCGTATAGAAGCCGAGCACCGACTGACCGGGCGGCATGCCGCTCCCGCTCACGGAAGATCCGCCGAGATCCGCCGAGAGGACACCATTGGCCGAGTAAGCGGAAATCGGAACGCCCGCCTGGAGGAAAAGCGACGAGAGGATGGCGCGCGCATCGTGGACATTATCATAGGTGCCGAGCGCGATGAGACCGCGCGTGATCTGCCGCGCGGGCGTCAGGACGGCGACATTCGGAGCGAGGCCGGCGAGCGCTTCCCAGGTCGAGGGCGGCTTCGCGATGTCATCAGAGGAGAGGATGTCCCGGTTCGCATAGAGAAGGAGCGGGTCGACAAGGAACGGAATGCCGTAATAACCATCAGAGGACGCGAAGACGGAACTCCCGCCGACGAACGTGTTCGTGAAGACGGATGACGAGAGCGCGCTTGGGGGGAGAGGCGTGATGAACTTCTCGAGCGAATAGAGTTCTTCCTGATTCGCGAGAACGAGATCCGGCGCGGCGCCGGTCGCGATCGCGGTGGCGAGATCGCTCGAGAGCGTCGTCGGATCCTTCTCGACATACGAGACGCTCTTGAGCGACGTCTCCGTCTTCGCGATCGCGACAAGCGCATTCCGCATATCCGATTCGGGCAACGTACCCCAGATGACGATCGCGCCGACCTGCTCTGAACCTTTCCCGCCCCCGCCTGAGTACGTCGCGAAGACGAAGAGACCGACGACCGCCGCAAGGCCGAAGATGCCGAGGAGGATGACCTTGAAAAGCGAGGTGTTCTTCATAGGGTCGGGCGAGTGAAGACGATGCCGTAATGATGCGGACCGGCGCGCAGGGACTTCTCCTTATGGAAACCGCCTTCGATGAAGAAAGCTTCCACCTCGTGCTCGGAGACGACGCGCTCCGGCGCAGGGCCCATGCCGCCATAGCTCCCCGCCCAATCGACGACGAGGAGCCTGCCGCCAGGCTTCAGGGTGCGCGAGAGTTCCGCGAGAAGGCCGGCGCGATCATCGAGCTGGAAGAGGACGTTCGCGACGATGGCGGCATCGAGCGACGCGTCCTTCAAGTGCGTGCCGCCGACCCGCTCAATGTCGCCCCAGACCGTCTCGATCGAGGATCGGTGCCGCTCGTGCGTGTTGAGCTTCAGGTGCTTAAGGACGTCCTCCTGCACGTCGATGGCGTAGACCCGGCCAGACGGCGCGACGATGGCCGCCGCCGCTCGGGAATAGTGGCCCGAGCCCGCGCCGAAGTCGCCGACCTTCATCCCCTGCCGCAGGCCCATCTGGAGGACGACTTCCTTCGGATCGCTGAATGCTGCGTTCATGGCTTAAAAATAGCACGTGCGCGCATCGCCCTCACGCACAATCAACAAGCAAGAAGATCTTCTACAACGCCGCCATGCTGGCGATGCTGTCACCCTCGCGCATCTTCATGACGCGGACGCCCTGGGTCGCGCGGGAGAGCTCTGAGATGGTTGAGATAGCGGTGCGGAGGACCTGCCCCTTCTTCGAGACCACGACGACCTCGCTGCCGTCCTCGGCCGCGTCGTTCACGACCTTCGCGCCGATGATCTCGCCCGTCTTCGCGGTCACCTCCGCAGTCTTGATGCCCGAGCCACCGCGACCCTGCACCTTGTACTCGCCCATCTTCGTGCGCTTGCCGTAGCCCTTGGCCATGATGACGAGGAGCGACAGCTCCTGGTCTGCGGCCGGCACGACCTCGGCCGAGACGACCTTGTCGCCCTTCTTGACGCTCATGCCCTTCACCCCGCCGGCGGTGCGACCCATCTCGCGCACGTCCTCGGCGTCGAAGCGGATCGACTGCCCCTTCGCAGTGACGACCGAGACGGTGTCTCCCGAGGCGGAGAGGTTCGCCGAGACGAGCTTGTCGTTCCCCTTCAGGCTGATGGCGATGATGCCCGAACGGCGCACGTCGGCGAAGCTCTTGGCCGCGACGCGCTTGGTCACGCCCTGTTCGGTGACGAAAACGACCGATGAAGCGTCCTGCGCCGCTCCCTTCGGCACCACGAGGATGCTCGTCACCTTCTCCTCCGCCGCGAGCTGGAGGAAGTTCATGATGCTCTTGCCCTTGGTCGCACGACGGCCCTCGGGGAGGTCGTACATCTTGAGCTGATAGGCCTTGCCGAGATCGGTGAAGAAGAGCAGGTCGCTGTGCGCCGACGCGACGAGGAAGTGCGTCACCACGTCCTCTTCCTTGGTCGCGATGTCGACGACGCCGATGCCGCCACGCTTCTGACTCTTGTACTCGCTCGGGTTCGTGCGCTTCACGTAGCCGCCCTGGGTGAGGACGAGCACCGAGTCCTCGTCTGGCACCAGGTCCTCGACGGAGATATTCTTCACGCCGCCTCTCACGATCTTCGTCCGGCGGTCGTCGCCATACTTCTCCGCGAGCTCAACGAGTTCTTTTTTCACTACGGCGAGGATCTTCTTCGGCGAGGAGAGGATATCCTTGAGCTTCTTGATGAGATCCTGGATCTCGGCGAGCTCTTCCTCGATCTTCTTGCGCTCGAGGCCGGCCAAGGTCTGGAGGCGCATCGCGAGGATGGCGGCGGTCTGCCGCTCGGTGAACTTGAACTTCTTCTGGAGGGCGAGGTCGGCTGAGGGCACGTCTGGCGCCTTCTTGATGATAGCGATGACCTCGTCGATGTGGTCGAGCGCCTTCGAGAGCCCGAGAAGGATGTGCTCGCGCTCCTCAGCCTTGCGCAGATCGAACTCAGTGCGCCGCTTCACCACCTCCTGCCGGTGCGCGACGAAATGCCCGAGCATGCCCGAGAGCGAGAGCATCTCCGGCACACCATCGACGAGAGCGAGCATGTTGTAGTGGAAGGTGCTCTCGAGCTCGGTGTGCTTGTAGAGCGCGTTCAAGACCGCCTGCGGGTGGGCGGTGCCCTTCAGCTCCACGACAACGCGGATGTCCGAGGTCGATTCGTCGCGCAGGTCCCTGATCCCCTCGATCTTCTTCTCCTGCACGAGCTCCGCGATGCGCGCGATAAGCTCGCTCTTGTTCACGCGGAACGGGATCGAAGTGATGACGATATGCGTGCCCTTCTTGTCGTCGACGATCTCCGCCTCGCCGCGACAGACGACCGGCCCTTTGCCAGAGCCGTAGGCGTGGCGAATGTCCGCCTGATTGAAGGCGATGCCCCCGAGCGGGAAATCGGGCCCCTTCACGAACGCGAGAAGATCGTCGGTCGTCGCGTCGGGATTCTCGATGAGGTGCACCGCCGCGTCGACGACCTCGCGCAGGTTATGCGGCGGGATGTTGGTCGCCATGCCGACCGCGATGCCGAGCGTGCCGTTCAAGAGGAGGTTCGGAAGCGCCGCGGGGAGCACCATCGGCTCTTCGCGCGTCGCGTCGTAGTTCGGCTTCCAGGCGACCGTATCTTTCTCGATGTCCGAGAGCATCGCCTCGGCCACGCGAGACATCTTCGCCTCGGTGTAGCGCATCGCTGCCGGCGAATCGCCGTCGATCGAACCGAAGTTGCCTTGCCCGAGCACGAGCGGGTAGCGGTAGTTGAAGTCCTGCGCCATCTTCGCCATCGAGTCGTAGACGGCGATGTCGCCGTGCGGGTGATAATGGCCGAGCACGTCGCCGACCACCGTCGCCGACTTGCGGAACTTCGCGGTCGGGGCGAGCCCCGCTTCCTTCATCGCGTAGAGGATGCGGCGATGCACCGGCTTCAAGCCGTCGCGCACGTCCGGCAGGGCGCGGTCGGTGATGACCGACATCGCGTAGTCGATGAACGACGTCCGCATCTCCGAGACGATCGGCTGGTCGATGACGTTCGCAGCGACCTTCGTCGCCTCGGCATCCGCACCCCTCTTCTCGTCCTTATCGCGTGCCATGGTGAAATATCTGAAGATTTAACTATCAAAAAGGTATCGTCGTCTGCTCGGACGTACTCGCGGGCGCCGCCGCGGGGTGCGTGTCGACGATCTCGATATGCGCCGGAACGTCCGCAGGCGGGATCACCGCGGCGGCGCCCGCGAGCCCATCGCCCTGTCCGCCGGAGGCGCTGGTCGTCCCGATGGAAGCCGGCGCCCCGCTCTCGGCAAAGTTGCTCGCATGGATCGCGAAGAGACCGGTCGTTATCGAGAAGGAGAACCATACGAGCGCCACGAAGGCCGCCCCGACACCGGCGGTCGCGAAGACGATCCGCTTCCGGACGTGGTGCGGCTTCGTTCGTGCTGCTTCGATGTGCTTGAGTATCGTCTTCATAGGCTATGGCGTCAGGATAAGTATACCTCCGCCCTTATCCGCAAGGTCTTTCTTCTTCAACGTGAGCTTGTCAGCCTTCTCGCTTCCGTTACCCGCCTCCTTGAGGAAGGCGTCGAGCGCCTTCGGCTCTCCCATGCCGCTCCAGTGCATCGGGATGATGACTTTGGGCTCAAGCGAGACGGCGAGCTCGTGCGCCTTGGCCGGTGCGAGCACGCCTGCGCCGCCGATGGGCACGAAGAGGACGTCAATCTCGTCAAGACTCTCGCGCGCCTCCTTCGGGAGTCCCTCGTCGGCGAGCGCGCCGAGGTGGACAAGGGTCATGTCCTCGAGCTCGACACTATAAATAGTGTTGACGGCGCTGGTCTGCCCCTTCGCGAGGCCGTACCCTGAGGATGAGAGGAACCCCTGGATACTGACTCCCTGCCGCTCGTACTCCCCAGGACCGTTTATGACGAAAGGAGCCTTGTCCCCGTAGGCGACTTCTTCGACGCCGTTTAGGTCCGGGTGGTCGCGCGAGACGAGGGCGATGTCCGAGCCGAAACGCACCGCCGGGAGCGTACCTTTCTTCGAGACAGGGTCGAAGACGAGCGTCAGGTCGCCGAGCGTCACCTTGAAGCACTGCCCGCCGTGATGGGTGATGACCATGATGCCTGTATTCTAGCATTTTCCAGCGCTTCCTGCTATAGTGTCCCAATCGTGCGCGGCAGTAGCAGGGACTAATCCTCCGGCATCCGTCGGACACCCCTCCGAACACCCGCGTCGCATGAACACATGACTGAAGAAACCGCCTCCGCGAAGGAGGTCAAGAGAGAAATCCCGGCTACGATCCACCTGCCTGCCGACAATCCTATGGCGGGCCTCGTCGATGCCATCCCGACGCCGCCGTCCTCTGGCGACCTCGTCGAAGGGACCATCATCGCGATCAACCGCGGCCGCGTCTATGTCGACTTGCCGCCCTTCGGCACCGGCGTCATCTACGGCCGTGAATATCTGAATGCTGCGGACGTGCTGCGCAAGGCGAACCCGGGTGACACCATCAGCGCGAAGGTCGTCGATCCTGCCGGTCGCGACGGCTATATCGAGCTCTCGCTCAAGGAGGCGCGCCAAGCCGCCATCTGGGGCGAAGCCGAGCAGGCTATCGTCGCCGAGACGCTCTACACTCTCACCGCCGACGAGGCGAACAAGGGCGGCCTCATCCTCACCTGGCAAGGCATCCAGGGCTTCCTCCCCGCCTCCCAGCTCACGAAGGAACACTACCCGCGCGTCCCCGAAGGCGACAAGGACAAGATCCTCGGCGAGCTCATAAAGCTCGTCGGCAAGCCGCTCACCGTCCGCATCATCACCGCCGACGCCAAGGAAAACAAGCTCATCTTCTCAGAGCGCACCGGCACCGAGGCGGAGGAGAAGGCTTCGCTCATCGACAAGTACCAGGTGGGAGACACCGCGGAGGGCGAGGTGACCGGCGTCGTCGACTTCGGCATCTTCGTCAGGCTCGAGCAGGGGCTCGAGGGCCTCGCGCACATCAGCGAGCTCGACTGGGGCCTCGTCGAGGACCCGCACCAGCTCTTCACGGTCGGTGACAAGGTCAAGGTGAAGATCATCGACATCAAGGACGGCAAGATCTCCCTCTCGGTAAAGGCCTTGAAGGAAAACCCCTGGCACGCCGCCGCCGACCGCTACAAGAAGGGCATGGAGGTCCCGGGCGTCATCATCAAGTACAACAAGCACGGCGCGCTCGCCTCGATCGAAGAGGGCGTCGCGGGCCTCGTACACGTGAGCGAGTTCGACTCCCCCGCCGCCCTGAAGGAGACCCTGGAGCTCGGAAAGTCCTATCCCTTCACCATCACCCTCTTCGAGCCCAAGAACCAGCGCATGACGCTCGCGTACACGGCCAAGAAGGCTGGCAAATAAGCCCTCTTTTCTTCCCTCCTCCCCGCCTGACCAAAGCACTTGACAGCCTAGTGCTGTTGTGCTAGGCTTGCGTCAGATAAAAAGCTGTACATTCCAAACAACGGAGGCAAGATGGACAAGAACAAGAAAATGGGCGTCATCGTCGGTATGGCGATGGCGCTTACGGTAGTAGCCGTAACGGTTTTTGGGCATTGGCAAAATGCCCAGTTCAAGAAGCTTAGTCTGCAAAAAACCGCGCGGCTCATCGTGAAGATGCGTCACGCGGAGATTATCCGGGGGCTCCGCTATGGAGCCGACCCGGGAACGGCGGAAAATCTTTTCTGCTCTGACCCGGAGGGGTGGGCAGCTCCGGACGGACGACCATTCCGGACTCTTTGTTCGATTACGGTCGAGGACGACAAGCCGTTCGTGACCGTGGTTGCAAAGGACGCACATGGGCGAATCATCGCCCGTGTTGACGGTCCTTCCTAAGGAGTATTCATTCGCAACGGCGCCCTCGTGGCGCCGTGTCTTTTTAGTTGACGCGAAGGGAGCGTTTGATAAGATTTAAAACTGGATGGTTTGGCCGCCATCCTGCTGCCTCCTTTCTGCTTAGCCGGACCCTCGCGGGCCCGGCTCTTTTTTATTAGCGCGTGTTCGCGAACTGGGTCGCGGCAGAGAGGTCGGAGACGGCGAAGAGGCGCGCGGCCTCGGCAGCCTTCTTGAGCGACTTCTTGAGCGCGGTTTCTTCCGCCGGCTTGAACTTCCCGATCACATGCTTGATGACTTTCTCTTCGCCAGAGACCTTCTTCGCCTGGTTCTTCTTCCCTGCTGCCGAGATGCCGATCCGGATGCGCGCGAAGTCCTTCGTCTTCACCGCGCGCATGATGCTCTCGACGCCTTTATGCCCGCCGCTGCCCCGTCCGGCGACCATCTTGATCGTGCCGAGCGGCAGGTCGAGGTCGTCGTGGATGACGAGCAGGCTCTTCGCCGCTTTCGGCGTCTTCACGAACGCGCTGACGGCCTTCCCGGAGCGGTTCATCATCGTCTCGGGCAGGACGAGCGTCGCCTTCTCGCCTTCCACGTCGCCCTTCGCGATAAGCGCGTTCGCCGCCTTGTTGAGTACGAACTCATCAAAGCCTTCTTGCTTCGCAAGGAGCTCGACTGCCGCGCGGCCGGCGTTGTGTCGCGTCTTCTCGTACTCCTTGCCCGGGTTACCGAGGCCGACGATGACCAGTGCCATGCCCGCATGATAGCAGAAAACTTGCGCGTGATTTCGTGCACGCGTACAATGCGCGTATGAATGATACCGGAAAGGGTCTCTTGAAGGATCTTTTCACGCTCGCCCTGCTCATTGTCGTCGTCGTCATTCCGATCCGCTTATTCGTCATCTCGCCCTTCGTCGTCGATGGCGAATCGATGCACCCGACCTTCGAGAATCTCGACTACCTCATCGTCGACGAGCTCGTCTACCGTTTCGAGGCGCCGGCGCGCGGCGACGTCATCGTCTTCCGTTATCCCGGCGACACGTCCATCTTCTATATCAAGCGCATCATCGGCCTTCCGGGCGAGACGGTATCGATCAATCACGGTATCGTGACGATCACCACCGCAAGCGGCCAATCGCTCACGCTCTCTGAGCCCTATATCGTCGCCAAAGACGCGACCACATACCCTAAGGTCACTCTCGGCCCCGACGAATATTTCGTCATGGGCGACAACCGCCCGAACAGCTCTGACAGCCGTGTCTGGGGTCCTCTGCCGCGGAAGGACATCATCGGCCGTGTCGATCTGCGGCTCCTGCCGATCTCGCGGATCGGCTTCCTGCCCGGCGACGACGTGCACTACGCGTCTCCCGCCGCGACCTCGACCGCAACGACGACGAGCTCGCTGCAAGCTGCCGGCCTATGATCCGCGAGATCGTTCCCGTCGAAGAGATCCGCTTCAAAGCGCATTCTATCGGCCAGTATTACGGCTTCATGCCGCTCACCTCACTCACCGTGCAACACCGCGGTGTCGCACAGCCGAAGAGCGACCGTCCCGAGAGCGCGCCCGCCGACTTCGTGCTCGACCAGGCTGGCGAGACGGTCGCCAGCTTCTTGCGGCGATGCCAGAGCGCCGGTTGCGCCCCTTCGTCGCGCCAGCCGCTCTTCATCTGGCATTCGAACATCGCACCCGGCCGTCCGGCACCGAAGCGCGTCACCCTGCAGTTCCATGCGCTCGGCAGCGATCGGGCGATCGCGGACACCGTCGTGATCCGCGCCCTGCTCGCGCTCTCACGCGACCTCTTCCGCGAAACGCCGACCGTGCATGTCAATTCGATGGGCGATAAGGAGACGCGCGCCCGCTGGGCACGCGAACTCGGTGCCTTCTTCCGCCGACGCGCGAGCGTCCTCCCGGAGGATCTTCTCGAAAGCGCGCGACGCGACGTATTCGAAGCGGCCGAGCTCGCTATCGCTCGAGGTCTCGCCGATGACCTCCCTTCGCCGATCGAGCACCTCTCCGACGCGAGCCGCAAGCGCTTCGAGGAACTGCTCGACTATCTTGAAGCGACCGAGACTCCTTACGAGCTCTCGCGGCACCTGATGAGTCGCAGCAACGGTTGGAACGACGTCTGCTTCGAATTCACGGCCGGCGGGCAGCGCGTCGGTTGGGGCTCGCGCTACAGCGATCTCACGCGATATGCCTTCTCCTCCGGACCTTTCCCCGCTACGGGTGCGATACTCTACGTCACGACGGCTCCTGGCGCCGCCGAAGCTCTCCGAGCGGAACGCGGACGCGGACGTGTCCGTTTCTCCTTCGTCCACATCGGAGACGAAGCAAAGCGGTTCTCGATACGCCTTGCCGAAGATTTCCGCAAGGCGCACGTCCCGCTCACCCAATACATCGGCGTCGAATCTCTCGCCGAGCAGATACATCTTGCCGAACGACAGGACAGCCCCTACCTCCTCGTCATGGGGCGCAAGGAGGCGCTCGACGGCTCCGTGATCCTGCGCGACCGCCGCACTCAGGAAGAGACCGTCCTCCCTGTAAGCGGCCTCGCCGAGCGTCTGAGGACGTTCGCCTGACCGACCGGTTTTCCACCCTTCCCGCTGGATACCGGGATGAGTCTGATATCATAAAGGAATATGGCTATAGACCTACGGACGCGCGCGCTTGAAGTGCTCCAGAATTCCCATCTTATGAGCCTGGCGACGCATGACGACGGCGGCGTCTGGGTCGCCGACGTCATCTTCGTCCATGACGATGACTTCCAGATCTACTGGATGTCCGATCCGGACAGCCGGCACTCGAAGGCGATCGCAAAGGGCCTGCTGGCGGCCGGATCCATCACCGCAAGCAACAAGAACGGCGAGCCGAACCTTGGCGTCCAGTTCTCCGGCAAGGTCGAGAAGATCGAGGGCGCGCGCTACGATCTGGCCACCAAACACCTTTTTAAGCGTGGCCATGTCGCCCCGACGAGCGCCCATGATGTGGACGCTATGATGGAGGGCGATTCCTGGTACACCCTCATCCCTTCGAAAATGCGCCTCATCGACGAGGAGAATTTCGGCTACGAAGCGCGAGACGTCCCGCTTTCTCCTGGAGAATAGACAGCCCGGGCCCTGGTGTGCTAGAATGCCCGCATCATGACAGCAGGAACCCGTGTAGAAGTCCGCGGCGGAAAGAACGAGAGTTCCGTCTCTCTCATCCGCCGCTTCACCCGCCGTGCACAGGGGCTCGGCCTCGTACGCGAGATGCGCAACCGCCGCTATTGGCACCGCACCACCTCGAAGAACATCGAGCGCAAACGTGCGCTCGTGAGCCAGACTCGCCGTGAGAACTACCAGGAATTGGTAAAGCTCGGGAAGATCGACCCGGCTGCGCGCCGGCGCGGCAAAGGAGGCAAGCGCTAAAAGATGGCGGTCGAAGTACGAAATCTCACGCGAGCTTCCTTCGGAAGCTCGCGTTCCGCTTTCACCCGCGTTGCAGAGACCGTACTGCCCGGCTGGGACGTCTCGCTCGTTTTCGTCGGAGCGAGGCGAGCACAGGCGCTGAACCAGGGCCTGCGCGGCAAAGATTACATCCCGAACGTCCTCTCCTATGGAGTCGGCCCGAAATCAGGCGAGATCATCATCTGCCCGAGCGAGGCGCGGAAACAAGCCCCCGCCTTCGGTCTGGCCCCTGATGCCTATAACCTGCTCCTGTTTATCCACGGTCTCTTGCATATCGCAGGGTTGAAGCATGGTGCTAAGATGGAGAAATGCGAACAGACGCTTCTCGCAGAATATGGCACGCCGCATAGCGACCGGAATCGACATCGGCACGTACCAGATCAAGGTGGTCGTCGTCGAGGAACTCGTCGATAAGCGCACCCGCGCGCGGCAGGTCCGCATCATCGGCACCGGCCTTGCTGAGAGCAAAGGCCTGCGCCACGGCTATATCGTCGACAAGGACGAAGTGACCGCCTGTATCCTCCGCGCGAAGAAGCAGGCCGAAGCGACCGCCCGTTTTCCGATCCGTTCAGCCTTTCTGGCGATCGGCGGTATCTCGCTCGACGAAGCACGCGCGACCGGTTCGACGATCATCTCCCGCGCCGACCAGGAGATAACCGCTCTCGATCTCGAGAAGGCGGGCGAGGCGGCACATGAAGCGGCGAAGCCCGGGTTCGTCAATCGGCATGTCCTCCACAGCATCCCGCTCGAGTATCGTGTCGACGGTGCGAAGACTCTCGGCAGCCCGCTCGGCATGAAGGGCGTCCGGCTTGAAGTCGATTATCTCTTCGTCACCTGTCTCGCCCAGCACGAGGACGCGCTCGTGAAGGCGGTCGAGGACGCCGACATCGAGGTCATCGACCAGATGGCGTCCCCGCTCGCAGGCTCCTACGTCCTTCTCGAGGGCGACCAGAAGATGAAAGGTTGCGTGCTCGCGAATATCGGCGCTGAGACGATCTCGATCGTCGTCTATGACGAAGGCATCCCCGTCTCGGTCAAGGTCTTCCCGATGGGCTCGAGCCACATCACCGACGACATCGCCCTCGGCCTGCGCATCTCGCTCGACGAGGCCGAGAAGGTGAAGCTCGGCCGCTTGACCGGCGCGATGTATCCGCGCAAGAAGGTCGACGACCTTATCACGAGCCGTCTGAACGCTCTCTTCGCTCTCGTCGACAAGCATCTGAAGTCGCTCGACCGCCGCGGCCCCCTCCCCGCCGGCATCATCATCTCGGGCGGCGGCGCCGGCATCGGCTCGATCAGCGAAGTCGCCAAAGGCGCTCTGAAGCTCCCCGCCCGCCTCGCCGAGTTCCGCCTCACGCCGGACACCAAGATCCGCGACGCGACCTGGGCGGTCGCCTACGGCCTCGCGCTCTGGGGCCTCACCGGCGACACGAACGCGCCCAAGCGCCCCTTCAACCTCTCCTTCGGCAAGTTCTTCAAGCAGTTCTTGCCGTAGTGAACAAGTAGCGAACTCCCTATGACTAAACACACGTACCCGCCAATCGTTGATGACATCACGGAGGCAATCATCAATCGTCTTGGTAACAACGTCCTTTCCGTCTTGCTTTATGGTAGTAGTCAGGCTAGAGACGAGTTCTTCGACCTTGACCTGCTCGTCATACTCAAGAAAAAGGAAGATGTTATTGGGGATCTTACCTTTTTACAATCAGTCGTCGGCGGGCATCCAGAATACACGCTGGATTTACAAATTATGTATGCCGATGAAGTATCGTCGGCGGATATGTTTTCGCTCGACGCACATGGAGCCTTCTTCTCCGATATACTACGCGACGCGGCCGTGCTTTACGGAGAGAATCCATTCGCGCACCTTACCCCATCACATACGGCTCATACGATCAGTCTCATCGATCGTATCCAGCGATACGTCTTCCAAGCTCGACAGGAATACATCGGCCTCGGCCGATACGTTAAGGACCGAAATCCAAATTATCATCGAAAGCATATCGCTCGAGCCATATACGATTGCATGCTCATGCTCGGACCGTGTGAGAGCCCGAAGCAAGCACTCGTGTCGTTCCGAGAGCAATTCCCGCATGTCATTGATGAAACGGGATGGAAGCAGCTCCAATCCACCTCGGACGAAGAATTCGATTATTTGCGGTTCTACGAATCGATTTACACCGTAGCGCTTGAGACGGCGCGCCTGCTCCTACCCCGCGAAACGTTTAAACTTGGACGCGCGACATTCGACGGTATGGTGTTCGAATATCTCTTACCCGAACGGTTTGAAACGGCAATTGTCGTTCTTGACGGCCTTCCTCGCCTCCCCGAGCTTTCCGAATTTTTAAATCTTCTCCGTTCTTGGGGATATGCCGCATTCTTCCCCCGCCTGAAAGGAACCTGGGAATCAGCGGGAGCTTTCTTAGACCACGACCCGACTGATGACATACGGCAGTTCACAGACGCATTGCAGAAAGGCATACCAATCGGCAACCAGCAGGCACAAGCTAATCGGATCATAGTGCTCGGCGCAAGTTTCGGCGGCCAGATCGCCCTCAGCGCCAGCACGACCGAATCGGTATCGCACTCGATCGCTCTCTCGCCAGTCTACCGTATGTCCGCTGTCGAAGGTATCGAGACGCTTGACGACTTCATCAAGAGCGCGTTTCCGGGCGCTTATCGCTATGCGGAATCAGACTGGCAAGCACTACTCCGAGACGAGGTGATTTCGCAACGGATCAATGCTGATAAATGCACTATCGTCGCGGGCGAGACGGATATGCAGATCGAACTAACCGGGCTGAGGACATTCGCCGACACGAACCACATTCCTCTCCGTACTATTCCTGCCGGACACTTGGCTCTGCACAAGGATGCTCGGCTTATTCGCCCGCTTCTCCATCATTTGCTCGCGAAACTTGACTAATCCTTTCTGGTGAGTATTGTATTATATAGAATCTCCCGTAGGGAGATGAATGCTCTTAAAAGAAAAGAAGGAGGTGCATGGTGCCAGATATCGTGGCGACACTCCCCATGAGTCCCTCACACGCGGATAAGCTCGGCTTTTACAGTCTATTGGTGTATGCGCACCGCTTCGCAACCGCGGAAGGTATGGCGACCGTTTATGCCGTCAATCGGGTCGGGAAACCTGATGGCGCTGACACTGTGTCGAGGCTATGCCAAGCGGTCGAAATGCTCGACATCACACCGACAATCTGGTGGGATGATGCGAGCGTAACGGAATCCGCGTTCGCTAAGCGAATGGGTCGCCTTTACGCTGATGGATTCATCTCTACCAACTTGTGTGAGGTGAAGCGTTGCGCATGTGGCAAAGTTGAACACATCGACTCTCCACTATTCGGCAAGAAGAAGACGTTGATAAAGGACGGCCATGCGACATGCTGCGATACGGTCGTGACTGTTCGGAAAGATTCGGTGCTCGTCACAACCCCATTACCGCATGTCATGACGCCTCTGACGACCCCTCAA
>JAJYHF010000038.1 GCA_021784875.1 bacterium | reverse complement strand
CGATGAGCTGCTCGGCGGTGAGCGCCTTCTGCGAGCTTGCCTTCGCCTTCGCGCCCTTTGCCGCGGCGCGGACGACCTGCGTCGCTGAACGCTTCTTCGGCGCGACCTTCTTGGGCGCAGCTTTCTTCACCGGCTTCTTGGTCGGTTTCTTCGTGGTGCGCTTCGGGCTCGGTCGAACCGCTTTTTTCTTTTTCGCAATAGGTTTTGCCATCGTAAAATAAAAGATTATCGAGCAAGGAGTATCGGCCCTTAGAACGCGGCAAGACGTGCGGCAATCTCCGCACATATCGCTTGTGCCGCTTCGATCGCGGCCGTATCCCCGCTTGATTCTGCTGTACGTAACTGCGCTACTGCTGTCTGATGCGCCTCGCGGATAACCGCTTCTTCAAAGGCGTGGAGAAGCTCGTCTGCCGCGCCCTCTCCCGGCGATTCGCCGAAATCCCGCTCAACGCCGAAGACGATTCCCTCGGGGAGCGAGTCGGTGGGCGGCAGCCCGGCTCCGATAATGCGACTATACTCCGATTTGACACGCTCGGCAAGAGGCGTATCCGGATAGGCGTGGATAACAGCCAGCAGCTGCTCGGCACGCTGTTCTCGCGCCGAGCGCCCGGGGACCCCGCGCACACCCTTACTACTGCCGACGGCAGCAGCCTGTTTCGGCCCGCCAGCCTTCCCGAGTCTCGCTAAGGATTCGCGGACGGATTCTGCCGAGAGCCCGAGCGAACGCGCCGCGGCTTGGGCGAAGTGTTCGCGTTCCATCGGGCTCGGCATCGCCGCGATGAGCGGGAGCACCGTCCCCTCCGCCGCAGCGACGAGCCGATGCGGATCCCGCTCGCTCTCCGCGAGCGCGGCGAGGAAGAAATCGGCGACCGGCTTGGCTCCTGCGGCGCTCTCGGCGAATGCTTTCGGATTCTCGAGGATGAGGTCAGCTGGATCTTTCCCAGCGGGGAGCTTCGCGGCCTTGACCTTCATACCCTGCCCGAGCGCGAGCTCGGCGGAGCGCGCGGTCGCTTTGAGACCCGCCGCGTCCGCGTCGAGAACGAGCATCAGGTTATCGCTATAGCGCTTCATGAGCGCGAGGTGCCGTTCAGTGAGCGCGGTACCCGAGAGCGCGACCGCATTCTCAAAGCCGGCCTGCTGCGCGAGGAGGACGTCCATCTGCCCTTCGACGAGCATCGTGAACCCGCGCGTGCGGATGGCATTCTTCGCCCGATCCATGCCGAAGAGGATCTCGGACTTATGGAAGAGCTCGGTCTCGGGCGAGTTGAGATACTTCGCAGTATCATCGCTCCCCAAAGCTCGGCCAGTGAAGGCGACCGTGCGCCCAGCCGTATCGCGGATCGGGAACATGAGCCGGTTCCGGAAGCGGTCATAATAGGTGCCCGGCTTCCCCTCCGCCTCCTTCACGAGCCCGGCCGCGAGGAGCTCGGGGATCGTGAACCCCTCGGTCGTGAGCGCTTCGAGGAGCGCGCGCCACGCATCGGGCGCGAACCCGAGCCGCCAAGCAATGATCGTCTCATCACTCAAACCCCGCTTCTTCGCGTACGCGAGCGCGCCTGCACCAATATCGGACATATCATGTCCAACGTTAAGATTGCCCGCATACCAGTCGCAGGCGCGTTGCATCGCTTCGCGAAGGCGCTCGGTACGCGAGCTTCGCTCGCGCGAAGAAGCACTGTATTCAATCGTAACGCCGGCCTTCTCCGCAAGGATCTTCAGCGCGCCCTTGAAGTCCACGCCTTCTATCTTTTCAATAAAAGAGAACATGTCACCGCCCTCCCCGCAGCCGAAGCAGTGCCAGCTCCCGCGCTCGAGGCTGACATGGAAGCTGCCCGTCTTCTCCTTGTGAAAGGGACAAAGCCCCACCAAGGACCGCCCGGCCTTCGTGAGCTTCACATACGGGCCGACGACATCCTGGATCGTCAGCCGCTCCTTTATCTCCTGCACTGCATCCCTCGCCATATCTTGATTTTACCCCATCAAGCACGCGGCCGCTCCTTTCGAAGCGGCCGCGTGCTTTCTACCATCTTTTACAATCCTCGCGGCGTCCGAGCGGCAAAGGAGGGGCGCTCGGAGGGAGCCGGCGCAGGGCGCGCGGCCTGGAGCTTCTCGATCGCGGCGTGCTTCTCGCTTCCTGCGAAGCCGGTACCGGCCGGGATGAGGCGGCCGAGGATGATGTTCTCCTTGAGGCCGCGCAGGCGGTCGACCGAGCCTTTCAGCGCGGCGTTGATGAGGATCTTCGTCGTCTGCTCGAAGGACGCGGCGGAGAGGAAGGAGCGGCGCGAGAGTGCGGACTCCTTGATGCCGAGTACGATCTCGACTGCCTTCGGCGGCATCTTGCCCGTGTCCTCAGCCTCCTTGACCGCCTTCGCGAACTCCCAATCCTCGACCACGTCGCCGACCGAGTAGTCGGTGTCGCCCGTGTCGGTGATCTTCACGCGCGAGAACATCTGCTTCACGATGACCTCGAGGTGCTTGCGCGAGACGTGCGCGCCCTGAAGCTCGTAGATCTTCGACGCTTCGGCGATGATGTACTCCTGCACCACGGCGCGGCCGGCGTACTCGAAGAGCTCGTCGAGGTCGGCGGAACCGTCGGTGAGGATCTGGCCCTTCCTGACCTCGTCGCCCTCCTCTACGAGCGCGACACGCGGATACGGCGCGAGATACTCGATTGCCTTATCGGATTTGGTCGCGCCCTTAACCGGTGCGACGACGATCACCTTCTCCTTCCCTGCTTCCTTTATCTCCATGACGATACCGTCGGTCTTCGCGATGACGGCCGCGTTCCTCGGCGAGCGCTTCTCGAAGACTTCTTCCACGCGCGGAAGGCCGCTCGTGATGTCGCCGCCGACCGTCGCGACGCCGCCCGTATGGAAGGTGCGCATCGTGAGCTGGGTGCCCGGCTCGCCGATCGCCTGCGCGGCGACGGTGCCGACCGCCTCGCCGAGATCGACGAGTTCTTGGCTGGTCAGATCCATGCCGTAACAGGTCTGGCAAACGCCGTAACGCGTCTCGCAGCTCATCGGCGAGCGCGCGACGACGGTCGTGACCGACGGCGTCGCGGCGATTGCTTCGGCGTCCTCGTTAGAGAGATAGTGACCCTTCTTGAAGAGAATCGTACCGTCGGCATCCTTCACCTCCTCGGCGAGCACGCGGCCACGGAGCGCTTCAGCGTAGTCGATCTGGATGCCCGAGGCGCTGACGCGATCGATGCGGACGCCCCGCTTCGTGCCGCAGTCCTTCTCGGTGATGATACTGTCTTGTGCGACGTCGAAGAGGCGGCGGGTGAGATAGCCGGCCTTCGCGGTGCCGAGCGCGGTGTCGGTGAGGCCCTTGCGCGCGCCGTGCGAAGATATGAAGTATTCGATCGGGTTCAGGCCTTCGGAGAAGGATGAGATGATCGGGATTTCAAGGGTTTCGCCAGCGGCGTTCTGGATGGGGCCCTTCATGCCGGCCATCTGCGTCACTTGGCCCATCGAACCGCGGGCACCAGACTTCACCATGTCCGAAACGGAACCCATCGGGTCGAGTCCCGCCGCAACGAGCTTCTCGATTTCCTGCTTGGTGTTCTGCCAGACCTCGATGGCCATGCGGCGCTTCTCATCTTCGGCGAGGAGGCCTTGCTGGTAATCCTCCCCGATCTTTGCGACCTTCTCAGAAGCGCGCTTGATGGCTTCCTCTTTCTCTGCAGGAACGGAGACGTTATCGATGCTCCAGGAGATGCCGGACTTGGTGGCATACTCGAAACCGAACTTCTTCACCTTGTTCGCGATGCCCGCGATCGAATCGAGCCCGTAGCGCCCGATGCAGTCGGTGATGATCCGCCCGAGCACTTTCTTATTGATAGTCTCGTTGATGAAGGGGTAATCGCTCGGCAAGATGGTGTTGAAGAGGAGACGTCCGACCGTCGTCTCGAAAGGCTGTCCGTCGAACGCCGCGTATTTCTCCTTCCCTGCGACCGGGAGGACCTTGACCAAGGCGCGCATGTCGATGGTGCCGTACTCGTAAGCGAGAATAGCCGCGTTCGGCGAAGAGAAAGGGGTGCCCGTACCCTTGACTCCTTCGACCGTTTTGGTGAGCCAGTAGACGCCGAGTACGATCTCCATCGGCTTGCCGATGAGCACCGTAACATCGCCCGAGCCCGGCTTGAGGATATTCTTGCTCGCGCTCATGACGTTCGCCGCCTCCCACTGCGCCTCCTCGGAGAGCGGGACATGCACGGCCATCTGGTCGCCGTCGAAGTCCGCGTTAAAGGCGCTGCACACGAGCGGGTGGAGCTGGATCGCGTCGCCCTCGATGAGACGCGGGCGGAATGCCTGAATGCCTTGGCGGTGCAGGGTCGGAGCACGGTTCAGGAGCACGTACTTGCCCTGGATCTTTTCTTCGAGGATCTCCCAGACCTCCGGCACGCCGTCCTCGATGAGGCGCCCGGCGCCGCGAATGTTGAAGGCGAGCTCGCGCTCGAGAAGTCCGGAGACGACGAACGGGCGGAAGAGTTCGAGCGCCATGTGCTTAGGCAGACCACACTCGTCGAGCTCGAGATCCGGACCGACGACGATCACGGACCGGCCGGAATAGTCAACGCGCTTGCCGAGCAGGTTCTGACGGAAGTAGCCCTGCTTGCCCTTCAGGTAGTCGGCAAGCGACTTGAGCGGACGGCGCTGGGCCGCGCTCATCGCGCCAGCAGCGGAACCGCCCTTGCGGATCGAGTTGTCGAGGAGGGCGTCGACGGCTTCCTGGAGGATGCGCTTCTCGTTTCTGAGGATGACCTCCGGCGCATGGATGTCGAGAAGCTTCTTCAGGCGGTTGTTACGATTGATGACGCGGCGATAAAGATCGTTGACGTCCGAGGTCGCGTGGCGACCGCCCTCGAGCGCGACCATCGGGCGCAAAGCCGGCGGGATGACGGGAATGCGCGTGAGGAACAGCCACTCGGGACGAATACCCGCGGCGATCATGCCCGCGACGATCGAGAGGCGTTTCGCAAGCTTCTCGCGCTCGGCAGCGCCCGCCTTCTCGTACCGCGCCTCGAGCTCCGCCTCGAGCTTCTTCAGGTCGAGCGAACGGAAGATATCGTAGATGGCCTCAGCGCCGATCCGCGCTTCGAAGAGACCGCCGTACTTAACCGAGAAGCGGTGATACTCGAGCTCGTCGAGGACCTTCCCGACGACGATACCGTCGATTTCTGCCTTGGCGAGCGTCATCTTCTCCTTGAGCGCGTCACGCTCCTTATCGGAGTCGAGCGCCTTGTACTTTGCCTTGTATTCGCTCTCAAGCTCCGCGAGAAGCCGCTTCTTCTCATCTTCCGCGACCTTGGTCACGATGTACCCGGCGAAGTAGACGACCTTCTCGACGTCCTGCGCCGACGCCCCGAGGAGGAGTGCCATACGGCTCGGCGTCGAACGCAAGAACCAGATATGTGCGACCGGCGTGCAGAGCTCGATGTGGCCCATGCGTTCGCGACGGACGATCGAGCGCGTGATCTCGACACCGCACTTATCACAGACGATGCCCTTGTAGCGGATGCCCTTGTACTTGCCGCAGTAGCACTCGTAATCCTTCTCCGGGCCGAAGATCTTCTCGTCGAAGAGGCCGTGCTTCTCGGAGCGCTGGGTGCGGTAGTTGATGGTCTCGGGCTTGGTGACCTCGCCGTGCGACCACTCGAGGATGCGCTCAGGCGACGCGAGCATGAGGCGCAGGCCGTTCCAACCGTCGCTGGACGGGTGGAAACCGGGACGGGACGGGAGCTTGCGGGGAGTTGCCATGGTAGGTTTCAAGGTCAGGGGTTAGTAAGAAATCATTTCTCTTCCGGTTCCGGCGGAAGATCGAGCGGCTCGATATCGAGCGCGAGGCCGCGGATCTGGTTGGTCAGCACGGAGAAGGACGCCGGCGTCCCCGCGTGGCTGATCGGCTCACGCTTCACGATCGCGTCGAAGGCGGCACTGCGGCCCTGGATGTCGTCGGACTTGATGGTGAGCATCTCGCGGAGCGTGTAGGCTGCACCGTAGCCGAGGAGTGCCCACACTTCCATCTCGCCGAAGCGCTGGCCGCCGTTCTGCGCTTTGCCGCCGAGCGGCTGTTGGGTGATGAGGCTGTACGGACCGATCGAGCGCATGTGGATCTTGTCCTCGACCATGTGATGAAGCTTCAGGATGTACATGTAGCCGACCGCGATATCCTGCGCGAAGGCTTCGCCCGTGAGGCCGTCGTAGAGCTTCATTTTGCCCGAACGGGCGAAGCCGGCTTTCTCGAGCTCGTCGCGAATCTCGTCTACAGTGGCTCCGGCGAACGGCGGCACGACTGCCTGATAGCCGAGCGTGTTCGCCGCGAGGCCGAGGTGCATCTCCATGATCTGACCGAGGTTCATACGGGAGGGGACGCCAAGCGGTGTGAGGATGACATCGATCGGATTGCCATCCTTGTCATACGGCATGTCCTCGACCGGCAGCACGCGGCTGATGACGCCCTTATTGCCGTGGCGACCCGCGAGCTTGTCGCCGACCGAGACGTTACGCACCTGCGCGATCGTCACGACGATCTTCTTGATGATGCCGGTCTCGAGCTGATCGCCCTGCTCGCGCGAGAAGACGCGCACGCCGATCACGCGGCCCCGCTTCCCGCCCTCCATGCGGAGGCTGGTATCCTTCACGTCCTTCGCCTTGTCGCCGAAGATCGAGCGGAGGAGCCGCTCTTCCGGCGTGAGCTGAGTCTCGCCCTTGGGCGTCACCTTACCGACGAGGATATCGCCCGAGCGCACCTCCGCGCCGATCCGTATGACGCCCTCTTCGTCGAGATTCTTGAGCCGGAGCTCGCCGACGTTCGGGATGTCATGCGTCGTCGTCTCAGGACCGAGCTTCGTATCGCGCACGACGCACTCGAAGTCTTCGATGTGGACGGTGGTGAACTTCGCGTCCTCGACGAGACGTTCGCTGATGATGATGGCGTCTTCGTAGTTCGCGCCATTCCAGCTCATGAACGCGACGCGCGCGTTCTGTCCGAGCGCGAGCTGTCCGCGATCGGTCGAGGTAGTGTCGGCGAGCACGTCGCCCTTGTTCACCATGTCGCCGAGACGCACCGAAGGGCGCTGCATGAATACGGAATTCTGGTTGGTCTGCGTAAGCCCCTGGAGACGATACTCGCGCTTCTTCCCTCCCTTGCTTGTGACGACGATCCGACGCGCATCGACATAGGTCACCTCACCCGCTTCCTCATTGACAGCGAGGCGCCCGGTCGAGCGAGCAGCATGTCCTTCGACGCCAGTCGCAACCAAGGGCGCTTCCGGAATAAGGACCGGCGTCGCCTGCTTCTGCATGTTCGAACCCATGAGCGCGCGGTTCGCGTCATCATGACCGACGAAGGGGATCATGTTCGTCGCGATCGAGAACATCTGATAGGTCGAGGCGTCCATGAGGGTCACTTGTTCCTTCGGGATGATGACCGGTTCACCCTTGTGCCGCGCCTCGACCGACTCGGCGATGATGCGGCCCTGCTCGTCGAGCTTAGTCGCCGCGTGCGCGATGATCTCGAGCTCCTCGTCCAAGGCATTCAGATAGACGACCTCGTCCGTCACCCTGCCATCCTTCACCTTCACGTACGGAGTTTCAATGACGCCGAAGTCGTTCGTGCGCGCGTGGGTCGCGAGACGCAGGATGAGACCGATGTTCTGGCCTTCAGGCGTGTGGATCGGACAGAGGCGGCCGTAGTGCGAGGGGTGCACGTCGCGTACCTCGAAGCCGGCGCGTTCGCGGGTGAGGCCGCCAGGACCGAGCGCTGAGACGGTGCGCATGTGCTCGAGCTCGGCAAGACTGTTCTGCTGATCCATGAACTGCGAGAGCTGGTTGGCCGTGAAGAACTCATGGACGGAGGCCTGGAAAGGACGCGGGTTCACGAGCGACATCGGGAGCGTCGTCTCGCTCTCGATGGTCGACATGCGGTCCTGGATATTACGCTTCATGCGGCTCATGCCGACGCGCATCCGCGCCTGCAGGAGCTCGCCGACGAACCGCACGCGCCTGAATCCGAGATGATCGATATCATCGGGCTTCGCGTCCGGATCATTATTAAGGCGGGCGATCTCCGTGATGATGCGTACGAAGTCGGCGAGCGTGAGCGTACGCTTCTCGAGCGCCTTCTCGGTGACGGGCAGGCCGAAACGGGCGTTCAGGCGCGCACGGCCGACGCGACCGAGATCATAGCGCTCGGGAGAGAAGAGCGACTGGACGAAGTTCTTAGCGTTCTCCGGCGTCGCGAGGTCGCCGTCGCGCATCCGGCGATGGATCTCGACATAGGCTTCTTCGACGGACTTCGCCTCATCGTGCACAAGCGTCGCCCGGACCGCGGCGAGCGCGGTCTCATCCTTCTCGAAATGCTTCAGGACCGCCTCCCCGAGGCCGCCGCCGAAGACGGTCAGGAGCTCGGTGATCGGGAACTTGCGCTTGCGGTCGATCTTGACGAAGATCGCACCGTCCGCCTCCGAATCGATCTCGATCCAGACCCCGCGACTGAGCGGGATGATCTTCGCGCCGAAGTACTGCTTGCCGCGGATAAGCTCGGAGAGGAAGAACGCGCCGGCGCTGCGCGCAAGCTGCGGGACGATGGAACGCTCGACGCCCGAGACGATGAACGAGCCGTGCGGCGTCATGATCGGCATATCCGCGAGGAAGATCTCCTGGCTCTTCTCCGACCCGAGGGTCTTGTTGACGAGCTTTACGGTCGCCTTCACCGGCGCTTCGTAAGTGCGCATGTTCTCGCGCGCGAATTCTTCGTCATACTTTGGCTCGCCGACCTCGAAACGTTCGAACGAGAGCTCGAATTTCTTCCCCGAATAATCGTTGATAGGCGAAAACTCCTTGAAGAGCTCCTTGAGACCGTCCGTGAGGAGCCAGTCGAAAGATCCGCGCTGGTGACCGACGAGGTCCGGGAACGGAACCGAAGATGCCCGATACGCACCGAACGTCTTCTGGACGAGGTTCTTGCTCATGAGGGGTTTAGCGTGAAGAGTGATAAATAATATATGAAATAAACGCACCGAAAGCGTCCGCTTCCTGTTTTTGCGTTTTTCGAATCCCGTATTGTAGTCACCCGCGCCCACCGTAACTCACTCGTATCTAATACGTTTTTAATGTATCAGAGCCCCTCGGAACGTGCAAGCAGCTCTGGGGACAACGGCCAGCCCTCCTTATTTTATCTTACGGGCTAACCGGGATTTAACCTGCGTTCGCGTAGGATACCCGCGTGCTGTGCTGCCGCGGAGCATGATCCCGCCTTACTTTACCCAATAACATAACCACCGGATCGCATATGCCATCAGAAGAAGAGAAGAAGAAAAGAGAGGAGTGGGAAGAGGAAAACAAGAAGAAAAGGAAGAAAGAGGGCGAAAGCGAAGAAGGAGGAGCCGCCTGATATAAGACGACCGCCGGACCGGAGGTCCGGCGGCAGCTTTCATGAGGTCATGATACTGACACGGAACAGCCGGATACTCTTGGCGCTCTTGATACTCGTCGCAACGCTCGGGATCGGTACGTTCCTTGTCGTGAATGCGATCACCTACGCGGTTCCGGAAGCGGTAAGTGCTCCGCCACGGAAGGCTCTCCCCGTGCCGGCTGACGATATCCCGGTGCGCATCATCATACCCACGCTCTCCGTCGATGCAGCCATCGAGAAATCAGGACTGGTCGCCGAGGACCGGATGCAGGCGCCGGCGAAGTTCGCTGACGCTGCATGGTTCGCGTATGGCAGCGTGCCCGGGGGCGAAGGCGACGCGGTCATAGCCGGCCATAAGGATAATGGCCTCGGTCTCGCAGGCGCCTTCAAGCATTTGGACGACCTTGCGCCAGGAGACGAGATCGACGTCCTCATGCAGTCAGGCAAGACCGTCACATTCTCGGTAATCGCGGTTTCATCATATCCGTATGACGCGGCCATTCCGGACCTCTTCTCGAGTTCAGGCGCGGCGCGCCTGTCGCTCATCACCTGCGACGGATCATGGCTCTATAGCCCGAGCGAGGGTATGACCTATGATCGGCGGCTCGTCGTCACCGCAGTTATGAAAAAGACGTGATTCACGCGTATTTAATCGGACGCCTGCTAAACACTAAGGTGTTACCGGCATCCGAGGTAACGTGCCATCTATCTAAACTAAAACCGACACTTATGAACAGCCCTATCTCGCGCATCGCAGCACTCGCGATTTCGCTCGCCTGCATCACCGGCTTCTCGGCCGTGGCGCTCGCGGAAAGCGGCGGTCCGACCGTGATGCTCTCGAGCACGACCTCGTCTTCGACAAACGCCTCTTCGATACCGGTCACAGCGACCTTCTCGGAAGGCGTAGGGGGTCTCGCATCCACGTCGCTCGCAACTACGAACGCGACGATCGCGGACCTCATCGGCAGTAGCACGAGCTTCTCGTTCAACCTGTTGCCAACCGCAACCGGCACCGTATCGGTGATGGTTCCCGCGAACGTCGCGACATCTTCATCCACCGGCAAAGGCAACCAGGCTTCAAACACGCTTTCCTTCACACGCGACATAACGGCGCCGATCATCTCAAGCATCACCGCGGCAAACGTCTCCTCTTCGACCGCGAGCGTGCGCTTCACGACGAATGAACCCGCCTTCGGGAGCGTCGCCTACGGCACGACGACGGCGTATGGCGCGTCGACCACGCCCGAATCAACCGCTTCGACGACGCACGCCGTCCAGCTTTCGGATCTGCAGCCGGCGACGACGTACCACTTCCGCGTGCGCGCGACCGATGCCGCAGGGAATACCGCTACGTCTTCCGACCGCACCTTCATGACCGCTTCAGGGACGACGACGCCGGCATTCGGGATAACGAACGTGAGCGTCACCAGCGTCGGAACCTCGACCGCGACCATCTCGTTCAACTCGGGCGTTGCGGCGCTCGGTAGCATCAAGTACGGCACGACGACGGCGTACGGTGCCTCCTCTACGGAAGCGACGTCCACGGTGTCGCATTCGTTCTCGCTCAAGAATCTCGCGGAGGCGACCATGTACCACTTCCGCGTGAGCGCGGCGACGGCGAGCTCGACCGCCACCTCGACGGACCAGACCTTCACGACGCTCTCGACCGCGAGCTCGACGCCGCTCGCGGTTACGTCCGTCGACACGGTGCGATCGTCGGGAATCGCCGGCAACTCGTTCGCCGACGGCTGGCACTGGATACTGCACCTGACCGTCCCCGGAACCGAGAAGGCCCTGCGTGCCAAATTCACCGACTTCGTCAATCCCGCCACGACCTCGAGCACCATCCCCGCGAAGAACAACATCCGTATCTATTCGCCGCAATCGTCTGCTACGGCTTCGAGCAGCAAGGCGCTCCTCGAGTCGGGTAACGGCTATAGCGATTGGATGTACCTCACGGGCGATACGGCGACCTCGACGCCTGGCATCCAGGCCGACCTCGATGTCGAGGTCAAGATCCCGAGCGGCACCCTGAACGGCAGCTACAACACGGTCTATACGATACAGACGGTGCCGATGACGGCGACCTCGACGACGATCTGAACCGGATTAACGACGTAACCGCCATCTCTATGAAACCACGAACTCTTATCCTCTCCGTCGTCATCGCGCTCGGTATCGCTTCACCTGCGTTCGCTTCGACCATCACCGGCACGCTTTCGACCGGCTCTGCCACCACCACAACAGGTACGTCAAGCTCGCTCGGCGGGACCGTAACGAGCGGTTCGAGCGGCACACTCTCGGGAACGAGCTCCGGCTCGAACGCAGGGTCGCTCGGCGGCACTGTCACGAGCCCCTCGACGACTACTTCCGCACCAAGCTCCTCAGGAGGCGGAGGAGGCGGTGCTATCTCCCCTGTCTATGGCGCCCCGAGCACGAACCCTTCGACGACCGATACGACAGGAACGACGAGCACGACGACCCGGGCCACGACCACGCCGACATTCTTCGCGCCGAACACGGGAGGCGGAGCCGAATTGCCTATCTACGCGTCGCTTCTCACGCTCACCGGGCTGCTCGGCTTCCTCGGCATCCGTTCCGTGGTGCGGCCGACCCGATAACGACAGGGTCTAGAGCGTCCGGGCCACGAACGACCCGAGGTACGAGAGCGCGCTTGGCGAGAGGAGACGGGTGCCGCGCTTCGAGATGAGCGTCAGCTTATCGGCGAGGCTGGTTGCTGGGGTGATCGTCATACCGTCCTTCCGGGCGAACATGCGCGTGAACGCCGCGCCGGAGAACGCTGGGATCCGCATCGTGCCGTCCGCCGTCTTCGGAGGCTCGACGATCCACTCGGCCGATGACTCGGTCGAATGATATGCCACGACGACGTGGTACGAGCGGCCGGTCGAACGGTTCTCGATATAGATGAACCAGTGATCGCCGCCGAGAGCGGTAACGGATGCGAATACGGCATCGCCCGCGGAGACGGTCAGCGGGATCGCCACCGACGGAGCAGGATAGAGCTCGTACCAAGCGGCATAAGAGACGTTCCCGTCCGCGGCGATCACGTTCGTACCGGTCTGGATGAGGTCGGTCGCGCCGTTCGCCCCGCCGATACCGACCCAAGAAGCAAGCTCCGAAGGTCCTGGGCCGCGCGACGCGACGCTCGGGACAGACCATGCGCCCGAGACACTCGAGAACCCGCCGCCACGCGCGACATAACCGGACCAGTCGTATGAATTCTTAGACGCCGCCGAAGCGGATAAAGGGGCCGTGCCGAGAGCGACCAGTGCTGCCAACGCGAGAACACCGGCGAATTTCATTCAGGCTTAATGTTCTCACGGACTTCATGCAAAATCAATCTTTACTTCCAGGCTGGAAGCGTTCCTTGGGCGACCGATCAGATCGCACAGTAAACGGCTACTCGACCGTACCGTCACTATCGCCTCTTCGATGTGATGCACAGTGCATCATGGACGAGAGAACAATACCGGCGGAGATGAATCCGCCGGTTTGATAAAAGACTCAGGAGCAATTCTCATGGTCGTAGCCTCGCAACGGGAGGCCACAATGGCAGTATTCGACCTTTATGATAGGGCTCAACTGCCTCCTGAGCCTGCGCAAATCACTCTCGCACAAACCCCTCCTTTCTTCAGGGCTTAAGAAGCCTATCAAGACATCTCTTGACGGCTGCTTTTTGGGAAGTCTAGACATCCTCTCCTCCTCTCCTCCGTTCAAAGATCTTTTTATTGCGAATATAAACTCGCGAGCGCTGAAAGTCAAAAACAAAACGGCTCACGTTAACACGATGTTCACGCCGCGTTTGTGATAGTGCAACGTATGTACAAGTACATCACGCTCGCCGCCATGGTCGGGTTGGCATCCTTTGCGGCGTTTCCTGGGGCAGCATCCGCGATGACGAACCTGATCCCGAACGCGTCACTGGAGACGGAGACGGCCGGGAATCCGGACGGCTGGCATTTCTATCACTTCGGCAGCGGATCTTTCACGAGCGCGTATCCGGTACCGGGAGCTGACGGCACAAGCACGAAGGCGGCGAGCCTCGAAGCGACCGATGTGCCGGCAGGGACAGGTAACGGCGCGTCATGGAGCTTTTCGCTGGTATCGGTCACACCCGGGCAGACGTACACGTTCAGCGATGAGTATAAGGCATCCGTCGAGACCGAGGTCGATGCGTACTACAAAGTGACAGCAGCCGACGCGAAGCCTCGCGAATGCACGCCGGACACCGATCCCGCCTATGTCGATTGTCACGAGACGCTCGCGCGATCGGTGCCAGCATCTCCCGCATTCACCGCGTTTACCGCCACCATCGTTCCGCCCCGAGGCACCGTCGCCATGACGGTACTGCATCTGCTGACTCGAGACGGGTCGCTCACGGTGGACGATTATTCGCTCGATCAGGGCGTCGCGCCGGCCGATCAGTACCCGCACGGCATCGTGTCGCTCACGTTCGACAACGGTTTCGAGGACACATACGCCACCGTGCTGCCGATCCTAGAACAAGCGCCAGGCGGCCCCGCGCACGGCACGTTCTATCTCATTCCGAGCGTGATGAACACGACGACGCCGCCAGGCTATCTCACCGCGGCGCAGATGTTGCAGCTGCAAGCCGCCGGCAACGACATCGCCTCTCATACCGCCGACCATTGCGACCTGGTCGCGCTCAATGCGGACCCCGCCTCCGCGATGGCGACCGGCACGCCCGGCACGCCGGGCGTCGGCTGCCCCAACCGGGCGCTCCCAGCAGCCACGACCTCCGTGGCGGAGATACGCGACTCGCAGGCGAAACTGGCGGCAATGGGAGCGCAGCCGGATGACAACCTTGCCTACCCGTATGGCTCCTATGATCAAGCTATCGAAGCACAGGTACGTGACGCCGGATTCAAGGGCGCACGCACCGTAGACTTCGGCCTCAACACGAAGGCGACTGACCCATATCGGCTCACCATGCAGGAGGTGGATCCGAGCACCAGCCTGAGCGACATCGAATCATGGGTCGACGCGGCGCTCGCGAGCAAGTCATGGCTCATCCTCCTCTTCCATCAGGTCGAGGCATCGAGCACGCCGGCAGAGGTCTACGCGACGACGCCTGCAATGCTCCGACAGACGGTGGATTACCTCGGACAAGAAGGCGCTTGCGTACTCACGGTCTCTCAGGTACTCAATGGCGATACTTCCTGCTCCCCGGACCCCGCCACGGATTCCACCGCTTCCTCGACCGTGCCACTGTCGCTCACCGGCGTGACGACCGACCGATCAGCCGCAACGCCTGATGGCGACTTCGCCGACGGCTGGCAGTGGACCATGCACTTTACCGTGCCGATGGGAGAGGATGCTTTCCGTATCGCATTCTCCGATTGGACGGGCGCCGGTACCCTCGCGGCGACGGATAACATGCGTGTCTTCTCTCCGCAATCTTCGAATGCCGATAGCGAGGATTCCGCCGTCTATTCGGCGAGTACCGGCTTCGGCAGCTGGTTGTACCTGAATACGGATGCCGCAAGCTCCACGCCCGGCCGACAGGTTAACCTCATCGTACAGGTCCGCGTGCCGCCGGGCACTGTCCCCGGCCAGTACTCAACTACCTTCACCGCACAATCCGCTTCCACGAACGCCATTTCGACCGCTCAATAATGAGAAATGGTGGTGATCCGTTTTTCATTTGGCGCACTAAAGCCGTATAATACGGTATATGCGTACCATCGAAGAAAAGCTGTTCGCCGTGCTGCGCGTTGCGTTCGGATGCGCTTGGGCAGTCGACGCATACTTCAAGTGGCAGCCGGCGTTCATCGACAACTTCACGAGCTACCTGACCGGCGCGGCACAAGGGCAGCCAGCTCTCATACAAGCATGGATTAATCTCTGGATAAGAGGCGTCGGCGTCGATCCGCACCTGTTCGCGTTTATCGTCGCTCTTAGTGAGACGGCGATCGCGATCGGCCTGATTTTCGGACTGTTCACCAGAACCGCCCTTATCGGCGGCATGGCCATGTCGCTCGTGATCTGGTCCACCGCGGAAGGGTTCGGCGGCCCGTACGTCTCAGGATCGACCGACATCGGTTCGGCGATCATCTACTTCTTACTCCTTTCTGCGCTGCTGATCGGGAAATCCTGGCGACACTACAGCCTCGACTCCATACTGCACCGGCGATTGCTTAAGGTCGCAAAGAAGACCGCTGCGTAACGTATGCCATATCTACAGCTCCCATTGAGAGATTGATCTTCACCTTCCGTTGCATCTCAACGATGCGGACAACCGGCCCAGCAGCAGGGCCGACGCATACCCTTGTGCATCTTGTCGAGGCCGACCACGATGCGATGCTTCCGCGTCTCGTCCTTCTTCGCAGAGGTGACCCAACAGATCCATTCGTTCCGCGCAAGCGGCGTGATATCGTTCCACACCGCAGCCGCCTTCGGGTCGGCGGCAAGCGCCTTCCGAAAATCCGCAGGCAACGCATGCACGACACCACCGGGCAATTTCATACTCGTTCGATTCTCACTTCAAAAACCTGAGGTAGAAGGCGATGAACACCAGGACGATGCCGACGTTCGCCATGAGCCGTTCCCAAAAGTGGTTTCTGAAGAAAGACACGTCGACGCCTACGATGACGATAACCATGACTACGATAAGGACGGTGATGATCGCGGATTTTGTCATGTCTGCATAATAGCGCATTTTCCGAGCTCGCATGAGTGTATTGGGTTCTCGCGTTTAGTTCAGAAACTCTTGATAGATCTCCCAAGATGACAAATCATGCTTTGAGCCGCCAGATTCGGAACGATCTTTCTTTTTCAGAATGATTTCTTCTCTTGAATCTATTGGCAGGGCCTTTAATTTTTCTAGAGTCTCAAACCTATCGCCAGGTTCAGTTAGGAACCACGTTTCGATTTCCCAAGACACATCATTAAAAGTCTTCCTTGTATTCAAGATAAACGATCGGGGTCGGTTCTTTCTAGGAAAGTTCTTGAAATCTCCAAACTCGACTTTTTGGAACAAGTTAAGGCTTACGACCCTTTCTAAGGCCTTCTTTGCTGATTCCTCCGGGTTCTCAGTTATAACCAGCAAGTCGATATCTGGATCCCACATCAGGTCGGCAGCCAATGACCCGACTATATAAACCTCTCCAAACTGAGAGTAGATACCTAGGAGATTGGTCTCGGCAAGAAGACCTTCTGCATCGTGCTTAACTTTCTGGGAATATTGCAGATGATTCATGAGGTAAGTATATCAAGGACTGAAGTCCTATCAGAAGTATCAGAAAATACCAAACAAATAAGCCGTAAAACCGTTTGCTCGCTGGGTGGAGGATGTGCGCACTGGGCTTGCTCAGGTATAATGAGCCAAGAAAAGTCTCCATGAAAGGAGGTGAACCTGATGTTGGAACCTCTTAGCTGGTTGGTAAAAGTAAAGCTTATTGCGATAGCAGCCAATCTAAGACTTTTTTCGGATCCTGGTGCGAAAACGCTTTTACATTTTTCCTACCCTCATCGTTAATGGCGGTGACCATTTCTTGATGAATATCGGTGACGCCGCCACAACCCGTAACGAGCCCTACCGGCTTCTGTAGCTCGTACGCGATACTGATCTCATGGTTCGTTCCTATACTGCCGTGGAGTGCGATGACGTAATCGGCCAGCATCACGTGTACGAAGTCAGCGAGGGCAAATTCATATCTTTTCGGCAGGTTC
>JAJYHF010000043.1 GCA_021784875.1 bacterium | reverse complement strand
TGGTCGCTCGATATGCCATACCTACCGTTAGAGTGCCTCCTTACGGGGGAAATCGCAAGCAGACATAATCAGAATCGTGTCGGGACAAGAGCAGCGAGCCGGTCCGACAGCGCCTTGAGGGAATCCGCGTCCTTGATGGAAACCAAGAGCACTTCCCGCCCCGTCTCCCGAGCGAGCAACTGGGCTTTCGTCTCAGCTTCACCGGGCGGGACAAGGTCCGTCTTCGACAGTACGACCACTTCCTTTTTATCCGGGAGGCCTCGCCCGAACGCTTCAAGCTCTTTGTTCACTTCCTTATATGCCGCGATAGGGTCATCTTGGGCAGCCGAGACGAGATGTATGATCATTCCAGTGCGTTCTGCGTGCTTGAGAAATTTCGTGCCGAGCCCTCGTCCGGCCGAGGCTCCTTCTATGAGACCAGGAATATCCGCGATGATCCGGCCGTGGAAATCTCCGAGGTTCGGTTCAAGCGTCGTGAAAGGATAATCGCCTGTCTTCGACTTGGCTCGGGTCAAGACGTTCAGGAGCGAGGATTTGCCCGCATTCGGCAGACCGACGAGTCCGATATCCGCGATAATCTTCAGAATCAGTTCGACATCTCCCTCCTCTCCCGGATTGCCGGATGTTTGTTGGAATGGGTTCTGATTCGTCGCGCTCTTGAAGCGAGCGTTCCCTTTCCCTCCGATGCCGCCCTTGAACAAGACGACTCGTTCGCCTTCTTCCGTGATCTCGCGTTCTTCACCGCTCTCCTTGGTGCGTACGAGCGTCCCGACCGGGACTTGAAGGACGATATCCGCACCATCGGCACCATGCCGGAGCGCATCCTTGCCTGCCTCGCCATTCCCCGCACGAAAGCGCTTCTCATACCGATATCGGGCGAGGACAGAAAGGTCGCGTACACCGAGCAGCACGACGTTGCCGCCTTTCCCGCCATCGCCACCTGAAGGGCCGCCACGCGCGTTCTCTTTCGTCCGCAGCCAGCGGATGACGCCGTCGCCGCCCTTCCCTGCGGATGCATGAATAGTCGCTTCATCGACGAAAGCCATGGAGAGGATATTTAGACGTTCAGATATCGGAAAGGATCTCGCATCATCGCTCGACGATCGCCCATCCTTCGACGAGGAGCGGCTCGGCCTTCTTGTATTTGAGTGTCCGGGTCTCACCACCCTTCCTTATAGTGACGATATCATTACGGCCGAAAGTCTTTCCCTTTACGACCGGTGCAGGAGCAGCGCCTTCCTCCTGTCCCGCCGCGACGAGCGCCGCGCGCGTCTTCTCTTCTTCGGCACGGACACGAGCTTCATCGAAGCCCTGGAGGCGCGAGAGGCTCTCGGCAAGCGCGGCACGGATAGACGCCTCGAGCTGCCGGAAGCGCACGAGCCCTTCGCGCCGATACTCGATCAGCGGATCGCGCTGGCCGTAGGCGCGCAGCGATACTGCGCGGCGCATGTATTCCATGGCCTCCAAGTGCTCAAGCCAGAAAAGGTCGGTGATCTGCAGCAGCAGATGGCGTAGTTGCGGCGCGAACGTATCGCCAAGCTCGCTCCCTTTCGCTTCGAAGGTCGCAAGTGCATCCTCGTTTCCAGCGATCTCCTCCCGCACGATCTGTTCGGCCTCCGCATCACCGCCCAAGAGCGCAGCACGGCGGCGCGCGTAGATCGCGAGGCGCTGCGTATTCATCACGTCGTCGTACGCGAGCACCTGCTTGCGCGCGTCGAAGTTGAAGCCCTCGATCCGTTCCTGTGCGGTCTCGAGCGCTTTGGTGATCATCCCGCTCTCGATCGGCTCATCCTCCGGGATGCCGAAGCGGCCCATGACCTTCTTCAAGGTCTCGGCGGCGAAGACGCGCATCAGCTTATCCTCGAGCGAGACGTAGAAACGTGTCTCGCCGGGATCGCCCTGGCGGCCGGCGCGGCCGCGCAGCTGGTTATCGATGCGACGTGCGTCATGCCGCTCGGTACCGATGACCGCGAGGCCGCCAAGCTCGATGACGCGTGCACGCTCTTCCTCGGTCGCGAGCGCTCCGCCGAGCTTGATGTCGACGCCGCGGCCCGCGAGGTTGGTCGCCACCGTCACGCGGCCCTCCTTCCCTGCCTCGGCGATGATCTCTCCCTCGCGTTCGTGATTCTTCGCGTTCAGCACCTCATGCGGAACACCCGCATCCGTAAGGAAGGTGCTCACCACCTCGTTATCCTCGATCGAGACGGTGCCGACGAGGACCGGCTGACCCTTCTCGTGCCTCAGGGCGACGGCGCGTGCGACCGAGCGATACTTCCCCGCCGCCGTCTGAAAGACGAGATCGTCGTAATCTTTACGCTCGGCGGGCTTGTTGGTCGGAACGACGACGACCTCGAGCTCGTAGACGGTATAAAACTCTTCTTCGGACGAGAGCGCGGTACCCGTCATGCCGGCGAGCTTCTCGTACATACGGAAGAGATTCTGGAAGGTCACGGTCGCGTAGGTGCGCGTCTCTTCGTGCACGAGGGCGCCTTCCTTCGCCTCGATCGCCTGGTGCAGGCCCTCCGACCAGCGACGCCCCGGCTGCAGCCGACCGGTGAATTCGTCGACGATGACGACCTCGCCATCTCGCACGACGTATTCCTTGTCCTTATGGAAAAGCGCCTTCGCGCGCACGGCCGTCTCGAGATGATGCGCATACTTCACGCCGCCTTCGGTGTAGAGATTCTCCATACCGAGCGCCGCCTCGGCCTTCTTCATGCCTTCGTCAGTGATCTGGATCGCTTTCTGTTTCTCGTCGACCGTATAGTCTTCCCCTTCTGCGAAGCTGTTCACGATGCTTGCGAAGCGCTCATAGAGTTTTTCCGAATCGCCTGCGGGGCCGGAGATGATGAGCGGCGTGCGCGCCTCGTCGATGAGGATCGAGTCCACTTCGTCGACGATCGCGTAATGGAAGCCGCGCTGGACGAGCTGTGATGCGTCATATGCGGTGTTGTCGCGCAGGTAGTCGAAGCCGAGTTCGTTGTTCGTGACATAGGTTATGTCCGCAGCGTACGCTTCCTTCTTGGTCACGGGGCGCAGATAATCATAGAACACCTTGAAAGACCCTGCGGCGTCGCGCTCCTCGTCCTCCTGTCGCGAGACGTGCGAAGGATCGTAGCGATATGATCCGGCGCTGGTCACGACGCCGACGGAAAGACCGAAGTAGTCGTACACCTGCCCCATCCACGCAGCATCGCGACGAGCGAGGTAGTCGTTCACTGTGACGACTTGGACACCCTTGCCGGAAAGCGCGTGAAAGGTCGCCGGGAGCGTCGCGACGAGCGTCTTACCCTCGCCGGTACGCATCTCGGCGATCTTGCCGCGCAGGAGCGCGAGGCCGCCGATGAGCTGGACGTCGAAGTGCCTCTGCCGCAACGTCCTGCGGGACGCCTCGCGTACGAGCGCGAAGACGAGCGGGATATCGCCGTCGGAAACTCCTCCCGCCTCGAGCGTTCGATCGCGGAGCTCTCCGAAACGAGAGCGTACCGCCTCGTCCGAAAGGCCGGAGAATTCTTCCGAGAGAGCATTCGTGGCTGTTACGATCGGCCCCGCAGACCGAAGGAACGCGGCGGATTCGTTTTTAGAGAAAAGGCGGTCGAGTCCGAACATGATGACGGTATCATACCATTTCTCCCTTTTTCCGTCGAAAACAAGAACGCCCCGCATCGCGGGGCGTTCTTGTTTTCGAAAGAAGCTTATTTGCGCTTCTTCGCAGCACGCTTCTTCGTCACCTTCTTTGCTGCCTTCTTCACCGTCTTCTTCGCCGCCTTCTTCACCGTCTTCTTCGCGGCGCGCTTCTTTGCTGCCATGGTGGTTTGCGAA
>JAJYHF010000002.1 GCA_021784875.1 bacterium | reverse complement strand
ACGCCTTCGGAGGAAGAGCCGAACCGGCGGGGTGGGTTCATACCGTCTACGCCGTGCCGGTGACCTGGATCGTTCTTATGGCCTACTTCATGGCAGCAGCACCGCATGTATCGCGGAGCGATTTCTTGCTCACCGCGGCCGTGCTCACGCCCTGGGCGTATCTGGGTGCGAAGAAGTTCAACCCGCACTGGACGTACCGCGAAGCGAGGATCCAGGTCCCGCTCGCGCTCTTCGTCATCTGGGGCGCGACCATAGTGCACCTTATGTAATACCCTCCTTCTCCCTGTTAACCGCAAGGCCGCTTCTTTTCTGGTATTATTAAGAACATTCCGTCACTGACGGCCATGAAAATCAGCTTCGTCATCCCGGCTTATAACGAGGAGGAGCGCCTGCCGCGCAACCTTGCGTCGGTGCTGGCCGAGATTGAGCGCACAGGAGCCGACGCGGAGGTGATCGTGGTCGACAACGCGAGCACTGACCGGACTAGCGAGGTCGCGCGCGCACATGATGCTGGCGTGCTCGTTATCTTCGAGCCGAAGAAAGGGATCACGCGGGCGCGCCAGGCGGGGCTCGTCGCTTCGAACGGCGAGCTCATCGCGAATATCGACGCCGATACGATAGTGCCGCAGGGGTGGCTCGAACGGGTGCTCCGCGAGTTCGAACGCGACCCGGAGCTCGCGGCACTCTCCGGCCCGCAGGTCTACTACGACCTCTCGGCCTTCCATCGCGCGCTCGAACGCATCTTCTACTTCTTCGGGTATGTCTCCTCGCTCGTGAGCCATAAGCTCTTCGGCGGCGGCGCGATGCTCCAAGGCGGGAACTTCATCGTGCGGCGCGAATATCTCGAGCGCATCGGCGGCTTCGACACCTCGATCGAGTTCTATGGCGAGGACACCGACATCGGCCGTCGCGTGGGGCGGATCGGGAAGGTGAAGTGGACCTTCGCGCTTCCGATCTATGCCTCCGGCCGCCGGCTCGCCAAGGAGGGCGTGTTCAGGACCGGCTGGAGATACGCGACAAACTTCTTTTCTACGCTCGCGAGCGGCAAGCCTGCCACCAAGGACTACACGGACATCCGAAGCGTCTAACGGCTCTCCACCAGGTTTTCCGGTTTGCCCCCGGCAAAAGCCTTCAGGTTGTCGACGGTGGTGTCGAGGATGCGGCGGACGGCTTCGTCGGTGTTGAAGGCGATGTGCGGCGTGACGATGACGCGCGGATGGTCGATGAGATAATGCTCCTCGAGCACGGTCTTGAGCTCCTCTTCCTTCGGGTGTGGCGCGGAGAGGAGCTGCGTCTCGTCCGTGAGGTCGCCTTCCTCCTCAAGCACGTCGAGCGCGGCTCCGGCGAGGATGCCGTTCTTCAGGGCCTCGACGAGCGCGTCGGTCTCGACGACCGCGCCGCGGGAGGTGTTGATGAGATATGCGCCCTTCTTCATCTGAGCGAACGTCTCGCGGTTCAAGAGATGATGCGTGTGCGGGTTGTAGGGGACGTGGAGGGAGACGATGTCGGATTGCGCGAAAAGGTCGGGGAGTGCGGCGTAGGAGAAGCCGAGGGAGCGCGCGGCTCCCTCGTCCTGGTGCATGTCGAAGCCGAGCACGTTCATGCCGAAGCCGCGTGCCATGCGGATCATGTGGACCCCGATGTGCCCGCAGCCGACGACGCCAAGCGTCTTACCCGCGAGGTCGAAGCCGCGCAGGCCGTCCTGCGAGAAGGTGCCGGTCTTCCGCACGAGCTCGCGGGCGTCGATGATGCGGCGCGAGAGCGCGAGGAGAAGGGCGAAGGCAAATTCGGCGACGGTGTTCTCGCCATAGAAGGGTACGGTCGCGACAGCGATGCCGCGTGCCTTGGCAGCTGCGAGGTCGATGTGGTCGAAGCCGGTCGAACGGGTGGCGATGAGCTTCAGTGCGGGGAAGCGGGCCATCTCCGCTTCGCCGACCTTCGAGTCGATGAAGATGCAGAGCGCCTCCGCGCTGTCATCGCGCAGGTCGGGGAAGGCCGACAAAGGACCGGTGTGGAAGGTGATGTCGGCATCGCCGAGCTTCTCCTTCACATAGCTCTCCTCCCAATCTTCGTTCGCGAAATAGTGGATTTTCATATCTAGGCAGCGTACTTCATTATCATTCCTTCGTCACCCCCGGCGTGTGCTCCGGAGGGACGATCGCCGGCACCACCGATGTGGCGCGGGGGAGGACGAGGTCCGGGACGGCGAGGAGCATGAGCCCGCTCGCGAGCGAGAGACAGCCGGTGAGGACGAAGACCATGTCGAATCCGAAGAGGGTCGCGATGGCGCCGCCGAGGAGCGCTGCCGTTCCCGAGGCGAGGCCGATCGTCGTGCTGTCGAGCGACCAGTCGAACGCGTAGTGATTCTTATCGAGATGCCGCGAGAACACGGCTGACCACGAGGGGGTATAGAGGCCATAGGCGACGGCCTGGGCGATCATTAGGAAATAGAGAACACCCGTGCTGTGGGCAAGCGGGAACGCCATCGCGACGAACCCGGCGAGTACGAGACCGATGATGAGCAGGTATAAGTCGAGCGTGTCCCTATCCTTCCGGTCGAGGTAGAGCGACACTGGAATCTGGAAGAGCGCCTTGACGATCCAATAGAGCGCCGAGGCGACGCCGACCGTGAGCACGGTCGCGCCATTGATGTGGCCGACGACGAAGAGCGCGAAGATCGGCGTGATGAGCCCCCAGCCGCCCCAGAGCAGGAGATCGGCGAGGACGAAGTAGCGGATGACGCGGTTCACCTTAAGCTCCGCGCTATTAAGATGGATGTCGACCTTGAGTCGCATGCGTCTATTATACCGCATCCGCTTCGCGCTCGATCTCGAGGAGGCGTTCGTACTTCACCAGGCGTTCCTTCTGGCCGAAGCCGCCCGCCTTGATGCCGTGCGCGCCGACGCCATAGGCGAAGTCGGCGATGAAGGTGTCCATCGTCTCGCCCGAGCGGTGCGAAGCGACAGCAGCCCAGCCGTTTGCGTTGGTCATCTGCACGGCCTCGATAACTTCTTTCACCGAGCCGATCTGATTTGGTTTGATGAGCACGGCAGTAATTGCCTTTGCTTCGCGCGCCATCTCGATGCGTGCAGGGTTCGTCACGGTGAGGTCGTCGCCCACGATGATGACATCACCCGCCTCGGCAGTGAGCTTGGTGAAGTCTTCCATTGCCGTCTCGGCGAACGGGTCCTCGATCGAGTGGAAGGGGAACTTGCTGATGAGCTCGTTATAGAGCGCACGGAGCTCGTCGGGGGTATAGTCCCGGCCGATGAGCGTATAGCCGCCTTTGTCATTGCGGAGCGCGTTCGCAGCCGCATCGATGGCAATCGAGGTTCCCGGGTGCTCGGCCACAAGTTCGGCGAGGAGCTCGAATGGTTTCTCGAGTTCTTCGAAGCGTGGCGAGTAGCCGCCCTCGTCGCCCATCGGCACGTCGCCGAGCTCTTCACCGAGCTTCTTGAAGACCTGCTCGGCAATCGGCATCGCTGCGCTCATCTTGCCGCCCGCTACGAAGATGTACTCCTGGAAGGGGAGGCGATAGTCGGCGTGTTCGCCGCCATTCATAAAGTTGAGAAAAAGTCGGGGCGCGCCGGGCGTCATGCCCGCGCGTTCGCTGACGGCTTTCCAAAGTGGCTTGCCCTCTGCCAGGGCAAAGAGGCGCTGTGCCGCAATCGAGACGCCGAGGATCGCGTTCGCTCCGAGGCGCGACTTGTCGCTCGTGCCATCGAGCGCGATGAGTGCGTCGTCGATCTCGTCGGGCCCTCGCCATTCGCGGCTTTTGAGGAGTTCGGCAATCTCGCCGTTCACGTTCGCGACCGCTGTCTTCACGCTCCCATCCGCGTCGCGCAGCTCCTTGGCCTCATGGCTGCCGGTGCTTTTCCCACTCGGCACGCTCGCTACCGCTTTAATGTCTCCGGAAGCAATGGTCGCTTCCACCGTCGGCTTCCCTCGCGTATCTTTGATCTCGTACGCAATGACCGTA
>JAJYHF010000028.1 GCA_021784875.1 bacterium | reverse complement strand
TTGCCGATCTTCGCCGCGGCCTCGGCGTGCGAGATGCCGAACTCGTCGATAAGCTTCTGGAGCGCCTTCGCACGGTCGATTGCGTTCAGGTCTTCGCGCTGAAGGTTCTCGATGATGGCGAGCTCGAGCTTGGCGAGGTTGCTGTCGCCCTGACGGATGACGACCGGCACCTGTGTGAGGCCGGCGAGCTTGGAAGCGCGGAGACGTCGCTCGCCCGCGACGAGCTCATACGTGGTCTCGAGACCGCCGTCCGGTTTTTCTGATTCGAGGCGCGAGACGACGAGCGGCTGGAGGACGCCATACTGGCGGATGCTCTCCGCGAGCGAGCGCAATCCCTCCTCGCTGAACTCGCGACGCGGTTGATACGGGTTCGGCACGATGCGGTTGACGTCGATCCAGAAGACCGAGTCGTACTTGGTCGGGACGTACTTTGCCGCATCACTCATGAAATTGAGTGTAGCATATGCTACGCTCTGGTTGTGCAGCCCGCCTTCGCATAAAGCTTCGGCGAGGCGCTGCCGGGATGGCGGAATGGTAGACGCAAGGGATTCAAAACCCCTCGACGCGAGTCATGAGAGTTCGAGTCTCTCTCCCGGCACAGTTAAGTCCTATGGACCAATAGTAGTTCGCGTGAGTACACGCTCTCCCGGCACCACGTTATTTGTTTTTATAGACTAAAGTTTCCCCACCAGGCCGAGGCCGGGTTCGAGCGAATCGTCGCCCGGCTCCCAGGAGGCCGGGCAGACCTTCCCTTTGTGCGCGTCGACGAACTGCAGCGCTTTGAGCTTGCGCAGCGTCTCCGCACCCTTGCGGCCGATCGAGGCGTCGTTGATCTCCATCGTACGGAGCGTGCCGGCGGGATCCATGACGAACGTACCGCGGAGCGCGAGCCCCTCATCCGGCGTAAGCATCGCTTCGTCTTCTCCCTCGACGAGGACGCCGAAGGCTGACGCGATCTTGCCTGAAGGGTCGGCCGCCATCGGATACGCGATCTTCTTGATCCCCTCGGACGCGTCGCGCCACGCCTTATGCGTGTAGACCGTGTCGGTGGACATCGAGACGATCTCGGCGCCGGCTTTCTTGAATTCCGGATAGAGCTCCGCGAGCTCCTCGAGCTCGGTCGGGCAGACGAAGCTGAAGTCGGCTGGATAGAAGACGAGCACGACCCACTTCCCCCGCAGCGAGGAGAAGCTCATCGTCTTGATCGCGCCCTCGTGATACGCCTCGAACTGGAAGTCGGGCACCGGCTCGCCCACCTTCACGAGCGAATAGTGGTCGTGGACGAAGTCGTGGAACTCGCCGCAGTATTCACAGTAGTTGCTTTTGGTCTCTTTCATAGGTATGCATACAGTATACCAAAATGACGAAGATTCTCTGCATAGCAGGGCCCACCGCCTCGGGAAAGTCGAGTCGGGCCGTCACGGAAGCGCTCGCCCGCGGAGGCGAGGTGATCTCCGTCGATTCGCGGCAGGTGTACCGCGGCCTCGACATCGGGACGGAGAAGATAACGCCCGAGGAGATGCGCGGCATTCCCCACCATCTCATCGACATCCGTGACGCGAACGATCCCTACTCCGCCGGCGACTTCGCCGCCGATGCCGCGCGCCTGATCGAGGAGATCACGGCACGCGGCAAGCTCCCGATCCTCGCCGGCGGGACGCACTTCTATTTCGACGCGCTCCTCAAGGGCCTCCCCGAGGGAGCCGACCCTGATACGGCCCTCCGCGCCGAGCTCGAAGCGCTCCCGACCGAGGAGCTCTTCGCCCGCGTTCGCACGAGCGACCCTCGCCGCGCGGCCGAACTCGACCCGCAGAACCGCCGTCGGCTTGTCCGCGCGCTTGAGATCATCGCGGCGCATGGTTCCGTCCCGCCACGGAATGTGAAAGTCAGACTTTCACAGCAGCTGTGCAAGTCTGACTTTCACGTTCCTCTCGACGCCGAGTGGCTCGTCATCGACCCTCCACGCGAGGAACTGCGGGGGCGCATCGACACGCGGCTCGCGAGCGCATTCGAGCGCGGCCTCGTCGAGGAGGTCCGCCATGTGCGCGGACAAGTCGGAGATGAGCGCCTCAACGAACTCGGACTCGAATACCGGATCATCGGCGAATATCTGCGCGGAGAACGGACGGAGGCCTCACTCCTCCCCACGCTCTCCGCCAAGCTCTGGCAGTACGCCCGTCGGCAGAAGGCCTGGCTGCGCAAGCTCCAGGACGAAGTTATTGCGGCAACTGCGTCGCACCCGGGCAGAAGCTGAACCCGAGGTCTCTGCTGGAATAGAATGCGTTTATGTTCGTCGGAACGCTGACGGTGTAATTGATCCTGCACAAATCATCCGTCGAGATACCGAGAAGCTGTTCCAAGTATTGCTCCGCAAGCGCGCGTGCCGTCCCAATCGGCTCCTGTAGGAGTTCGACATTGAAATACTGCGTCGAGGCGATGTAGGTTATGAGATAGGAGGCCGATGTCGTCGCCCCGAGGTTGTAATAACCGGCGTTGACCGGATCCTTCACCGTTCTCGGATCGTTGATGAAATCGTTGGTCCGTATGACGCTTCCGTCAGCAGCCGTGATCGATATTCCCGTCCCCGCAGACGGGCTGACACCGGGAGCCGTAGGGGCCACAGAGCCGGCCGTAGGGAATTCAACGCCTTGGGTCTGAGTCGACTCCGGCGTCGGAGAAGGGGTCGGCCGCACGTAAAACCAGATACCAGCCACGATCAAGATGATCACCGCTACGCCGACAAGCCATTTCATGAAGGTGTTCATGGTATTCCCCATTAGCCGTTATCGTACTCCTGCACGCAAACGACCGCGTTCGGATTCCAATACGTCCCGTCCGGATTCTTCCCCGTCCACGGCTGGTATCCTTGTTTCTTGAACATGAGTAAAGCCGTCTGCAAATTGCATTGCGCGTCGTTGCACGAACTCGAAGTACTGCATGGGCTTTGATGGTACGAGGAATTACTCCAGTTTCCCGGCTGTGTCGTGATCTGGAAGGTGCCGCATGCTCCCGTGCGGCTGTTCGGCGTGTTCGGATTCCCGGAGCTCTCGGTCATCGCGATGCAAGACAATGCCGTCGCCTGAGCGTTGCTCAGGCTCATGCTCAATGCTGCCGCGCTTGAGAGGATCACGCTCGGACTGCAGGCGGTATTACTATCTGAACAAAGGGCGCCTGTCTTACCGTTCACGTATACGCCACCGCCGCTTGCGGTCGTCCCTGTGACGCTGAAGGTCGTCTGATTGAGCGTCTGCATCGCGCCCGTCTGGATCTGGCAGGCAGGCAGGCCGCCCGTCGTGATGAGGCTCGACCAGGTACCCGTCCAGCCGGTAGAAGAGTCAGGGTGATAGAGCACCGCCATCACCGCGTCGACGATGAGCCAGCCGGCCATCGCGACGACGATGCCGAGGACGGTGTTCTTGAGGATGCCCCGCGCCTTGGTATGGCCGCCAGAGCTCGCGGGCTCGATGACCATCAGGAAGCCCGCCCAGGCGATCATGATCGGCGCGACGATCGTGATCGCGAGCGTGATAGCGAACTCGATGATGTTGTTGATGACGAGGATCACCGCGCCCCAGCCGAGCGCGCAGGTGTTGCTCCCCGTCGGGATGATGGGACCGAAGAACGGGATCGAGGCGTGCGCCGCGTGCGGCAACGCGAACGAGCCGAGCACGACGAGAAGCGCGAAGAGCGGGAGCCGGGAACGCATGCCCTTATCATACCTCCCTCCCGCTCCGCTTGAGGCCGCTTTCCCCACCGGCTCGCGTCTGGTATCGTCTGAGAAGCGGGGCCTATAGTTTAGTGGTAGAACAGCGGTCTCCAAAACCGCTAGCCGAGGTCCGATTCCTCGTGGGCCCGCATCGATACATTACCAGTTGAGGATGACCTTCTCGTTCATACCGACCGTGGAGACGCAGTACCCCACCGACCATATGCCGGGGCGCCCCCAGACGAGTTTTTGCATGAAAGGAAACTTCTGTTTCAGAAGCTTGGCGCTTTG
>JAJYHF010000029.1 GCA_021784875.1 bacterium | reverse complement strand
GATCTCCCCTTCGTCGGCGCGGCGATCCCCTCGATCTTCAGATGTCTTTTAAGTCGCGCGAGGAGCGCCTCGTTCTCCTCTACGGCGAACCAAGCGTGCACGGCGGAACCGATGACGGGACCGACGCCCTCGATCGCGGCGAGCGCCCCTTCATTCGCGGCCGCAAGCTTCGCGAGCGTGCCGAAGCGCGTCGCGAGCAGATAGGCATTCTCTTCGCCGACATGCGGGATCCCGAGGCCCACGAGAAGCCGATCAAGCGGCACGCGCCGCGCCGCGCGGATCGCCTCGATGAGATTGTTCGCTTTCGTCTCTTCGAAACCTTCAAGCGCCAAGAGCTCGTCCCTCGATAGCTCGAAGATGTCGTCGAAATCCGAGATGAGCTTCTTCTCGAGGAGGAGCCGCACCGTCTCTTTGCCGAACCCGTCGATGTCGAGCGCGCTCTTGCCGGCGAAGTGAGTGAGCCGCCGGACCTGCTGCTCGAGGGAGCCCGCGACCGCGCAGCGGTGCGCCGCCTCGCCCGGCACCCGTTCGATCGCACCATCTCCGCCGCAGAGGGGCGAGCGTGTTGGGAAGGTCCACAGCTTCGCTCCCTTCGGCCGCAGCTCCTTGACGACCGAGACCACTTCGGGGATCACGTCGCCCGCCTTCTGCAGGATGACGGTGTCGCCGACCCTGATGTCCTTCTCTTTTATGAAATCCTCGTTGTGCAGGGTCGCGCGCGCGACGGTCGAGCCCGCGACCAAGACGGGTCGCAGGTGCGCCACCGGCGTGAGCTTGCCCGTCCTCCCCACCTGGAGCGTGATGTCCTCGACGATCGTCTCGACCTGCTCGGGCGGGAACTTGTATGCGATCGCGAAGCGCGGCGCCTTACCGGTGTAGCCGAGCGTCTCCTGCGTCGTACGCGACTCGACCTTGAGCACCATGCCGTCGATCTGATAGTCGACCGTCCCGCGCGCGCTCCCTCGCCATTTCTCCCAATACGCGAAGACTTCGCCGAGCGTCTCCGCGTGCGTGTGTTCCGGGTTGGCCGGCAGCCCGAGCAGGGCGAGGTACGCGAGCTCCTCGCTCTGCGTCTGCGGGAACGGATCGCTCGTCTTCGCGACGTCATAGACGAAAGCGCCGAGCGGCCGCTCTGCCGCGACCTTCGGATCGAGCTGGCGGATCGAACCGGCGGCGGCATTGCGCGGATTCGCGAAGAGCGGTTCGCCGCGCTTGGCACGCTCCGCGTTCAGCTTCTCGAAGCCGGAACGCGCGAGGTAGACCTCGCCCTCGGCGATGAGGTCGACCGGGCGGGCGAGACGTTCGGGCACCTCGCGGATCGTGCGGATGTTGTGCGTGACGTCCTCGCCCGTGACGCCGTCGCCGCGCGTCGCCGCGAGCGTAAGGACGCCCTTCTCGTAGGTGAAGACGACCTTCAGCCCGTCGATCTTGAGCTCGAGGTCGTAGGTCGGCTCTTCGCCGGAGAGCTTACGCACCCGCTCGTCGAACGCGCGGATCTCATCCTCGGTGAACGCGTCGTTGAAGGACCACTGCGCTACGGCGTGCCGCACCTTCTTGAGCTCAGGGAGCGCCTCGCCGATGATCCGCCGCGTGGGCGACTCCGCACGCGCGAGCTCCGGGTAACGTTCCTCGAGCCCTTTCAGCTCGCGCGCGAGAGCGTCATACGCGTCGTCGGACAGCTCCGGCGCGTCGAGCGTGTAGTAGCGATGGGCATGGTACGCGAGCAGCTCGCGGAGCTTCCCCGCCCGTTCTGACGCCTTTTTCGGGACGGCCATCAATATATAATACAAGATTGACCTATCTAATAGCGAACCTCTAGACCGCGCGAGGAGAAACCAGACCCAGATCCGATTGCTGCGCAGGAAGCACTGTAGCCCTGTGCGAAAATCTTAGTTGTCGTGCCATTCAATGGCGGATTGTATTTGTAGATAGTGACATCCGCACAATACTTGCTACTATCGAGCTTGAGCTGATAAGACAGGAGCAGATAGGACGATCCCTCGAAGGAGCCTGTAGACATCGTCTCCTTCGCGGGAGTCTGCCCACTGCATGAGACGCTTGGCTGAGTGCTCGGAGCTGGCGGATATGCGAAAGAACCCTTCTGGTCGTAATAGAGCGTGCACTCCATGGCCGCGTCCGCCGCATAGAAGGCGTGCTGCGATTCGATCGCGCCCGAAGAAAGGAGTCCCTGCTTATACGCGAGCGAGCCGAGCGCAAGGCCGAAAGTAAGCATGACCGACATGAAGATGACGGCGATGAGGAGTGCAAATCCTTTTTTCTTCATTGCCATGGTGTCAGGTCGTCGGTAACCGTGATTGAATACGGCTGTCCGTGGAAATTCCACGACACCGTCGAAGAAGCCTGCTCGTCCGTAGCAGAAACTTTCATTGTACGGATTTTGCGCGTGAACGACGTCAGCGTGTTGCTGCCGCTTCCGCTATCAAGCGTATAAATGCCGTCTGAACGGATATAGAGTGGACATATCCCGCTCGAACACTGTTGTAAGCCCATTATCGGATCGAGGGCACAGGCGTTCGCCGAACTACAGGATGCAACCTTGGCAAGAAAATCACTCCATCCATCAGTAGATGCTGTTGGGTCATTCTGTGAGTAGCGAAAGAGATATGCGTCATCGCGCACTTTGCGCACATACTCGATCCCTTCTTGCGCGAGATATGAAGCAGTGAGCTGACCACGCGAGATCTCAGCTACCGTGAGAGCACTGTTAGCTGCCATGAAAGCGCCCGAGACGGCGAGCGTGAGGATCGTGATGGCGATCATCGTCTCGATGAGGGTGAAGCCGAGGACGGGGGTCTTTTTCATAAGTCAGTGCCGCGCATCACTGCCGACGTTTCGACCGTGAAGGATTGCGGAGGGTCGTCTGGTTCGTCTGAAGATATCTTTCCTGACACGACGATGGTGACATACGGCTGATACGCGTCCCCCGGTGTAGAGCCGGAGAGATAGAACTTGAGCGAGGTGATATTGATCGTCGATGAATCAGTGAGGGGCTCTATTGATGTGCCGTTAGCGGTTTTGATTGTTTTCTCCAACATGCCGTTCCCATTCGTATCAGAATCGAGACTATAGTATGTATAGTCTCCAGGCTGTCCGCCCATAGGAGTGAAGTAAAACGTACCCAAGCCTGAGCAATCGTAGTGCGGGGTAGTATCGCAACTGTAGGCAGTGCCGGTGCGGATATCGCGTGTCATGGTCTCGAGCGCGAAGGAGAGGTTGTCAATGCCTGACGACATCCCTTGCGTGTGGTGGACGAGGCCGATCATGACAAGATAGGCGCCCGCGACGAGAGTCATGATAAGCGCAAAGAGTCCGGTCGCAACCATGAGTTCTATGAGCGTATAACCGCGAGAAGAATGCGTCATCGACATGGGGTCTGATTCACGCTTATCTCTCCCGACGGCCTGACCCAGACGTAACGAGATTCGTTCTGAGGCGATGAGACGACGAGACACGCTTCATTGTACGACGTAGTATCGCTCCCGGCGCCGCTAACCGCTCCTATGAATGTGTCCGGATTCGGCCGTGCAAACGATATATCGAGCGAGGTCAGCCCTCCGCTTACTCCAGAGCAGGACTGAGTAAGGCTGTTTATAGCGCAGAAACCGCTTATCGTCATACCGTTCCCCAGATTATAGCTCTGCATCATCTCTCCGCTCTCGTAGAGATGATCGCCCGGATTGCAGTCGGGCTCCCCGGATGAGCACAAGGGACCGCCCGTCGTGTCGTTGAAGAGGATGAAGGAGTTGGGCGCGCTTTCCGAGAAGTGGATGCCGTAACCGACGCTCTCCATGGCCGGGATAGTGTTCACGGAACGACTATTGAGACCGTACGTCTCCGCGACGCGGAACGTGAGCGCGACGTCGTACGCGGTGTTCTCGAGGATGAGCGTCTTGTTGAAACTGCTCTGCCCCGTGAAGACGATCGCCATGACGATCGTGATGATGGCGAGCACGACAAGGAGTTCGATTAGGGTAAAACCACGAGGATGAAGGGGTTCCATGACGTGAAGAAAGCGAGAAGGAAGCCGGCCGCGAGGAAGGGCGCGAACGGCACTTCTATCCCCATTCTAGAGCCACGAGGCCTCCCCGCCAATATGATTATCCCGATGATAGCCCCGATCCAGAAGGAGAAGACGAACCCGGGGAGGGCTGCGGGGCCGGCGAGGAGCGCGAGGCCGAAGGAGAACGGCGCGTCCGCGAAGCCCATCGCGCGGCCGCGCGAGAGGAGGTGGATGAGCGCGAGCGAGGAGCCGATGCTAAGCGCGACGAGCGCGCTCCAGCCGAAGGCGGCGAGCGAGGGCGCGAGGAGGTAGCCCACGAGAGCGCTCGACAGGACGAAGAGCGCGAGCAGGGGCGGCGGCAGTATCTGGTGCGCGAGATCGTAGAGGACGAGCACGAGCAGGAGGGCGAAGGCGAGAAGCAGGAACGGGAGCGCGCTCCCGAGGCCGAGCTTCAGATAGCCGAGCGCGAAGAGTGCTCCGAGAGCGAGCTCAGAGAGCGGCGCGAGGGGCGAGACACGCGCGCCGCAGCAGCGCGCGCGGCCGCGCGAGACGAGCCACGAGAAGATAGGCACGAGATCACGCGCGCGGAGCGGTTCCCCGCACGCGTCACAGCGCGAGCGGCCGGAAACGAAGCCCTCCCCCGTGTAGAGCCGGCCGGCGACAACGCCCGCGAAGCTCGCCACGATAGCACCGAGCACGAAGAAGAATACGGCCATGAGAATCATAAGGGCATCATAGCAGAAGCCGCGGCTCAGGCCGCGGCTTCTGCTTATATGAGAAGCCAAGTCAGATTATTGTGTTGGGCAAGCTGTAGCACCGGCAGTAATTTTGCTGGCCAATGTCGAGGTTGCGAGGCCAGTCGAGTCGACACACCAGTCATAGGTGCTCTTGGAAACGAGAGGGGAGTACGCCGCATAAACAGTGCCTCCACTATCAGTAACGCAGTGCACTGTATTACCGCCATTCGTGCTCTGTGCACCCGCGATAGCGTTCTTAATCGTTTGGTCGGCCGTACACATGTTGAGATACGTATTGTTCCCCGCACCGCTATAGTAAATCTCCGCCTCCGTCTGGACGGTCGAAAGATCGGACTGGATGGCCGCGTCGCTGCCCTTCGAGCGGGCCGTGTTGAGCGAGGCGAGCACGACCGCCGAGAGGATGCCGATGATGGCGATCACGACGAGGAGCTCGATGAGGGTGAAACCGCGAGAACGATTGTTAAGCATGGTCATAAATATGGATGATTAATACTTAGATTGTACGGCACGCCCGCCGGCGAGAAAAGCGGCCTGTGGATAACTCGCTACATCGCCCCCGCCAGGTTGTAGATCGGCAGCAGCACGGCCGCGAGGAGGACGCCGACGCCGACGCCGAGAAGCACGACCATCACCGGCTCGATGAGCCCGACGAGCGTGTCCACGGCGTTCGACACCTCGCGGTTATAGAACTTCGCGAGCGTAGTGAGAATCTTGCCGAGCTCGCCTGTCTCCTCGCCGACTTTCGTCATCGCCACCATGATGCCGGGCATCTCCGGATGTCTGCCAAATGCGTCCGAGATCGAGGAGCCGCCGCGAACGTCCTTGCCGACAGCGGCGAGAACGCTCTCGTACACGCGATTCCCCACGACCGAGCCGGCGATGTCGATCGTCTCGACGACCGACACGCCGGAGAGGAGCATCGTAGAGAAGTTGTCCGCGATGCGCGCGAGGTAGAGCTTGTGATAGAGGTCGCCGACGTAGGGGACCGAGAGCTTGAGCGAATCAAGGATCATCTTCCCGTGGTCAGTCTTCCGCAGCTCCCAGAGATAGGCACCGCCCGCGACGAGCGCGATGAGGATGAAGATGCCGTAGGTGGTCAGGAAGTTCGCAAACCCGATGATGATGGCGGTATAGATCGGGATCGGCTGACCGGAGTCGACCAGGACCGCGCTTATCTTCGGGATGACCATGGTGAGCATGAGCGCCATCACGACGAAGAAGACGACGATGACGAACGCCGGATAGATGAGCGCGTTCTCGGTCTTGCTCGCGACTTCATAGGAACGATCGAGATAATCGGCGAGATACGAGAAGGTCTCTGGGAGCTTGCCCGACTCTTCGCCCGCGCGGACCATGTTCACGTAGAAGGTCGAGAAGACCTTCGGGTGGCGTGCGAGCGCCTTGCTGATGGGGCTCCCGCCCTGAAGGTCGTCGCCGACCGTGGAGAGGATGACCGCGAGCTGCTTGTTGTCCACTTCTGCGGCGAGGAGGCGGAAGATGCGCAAGGCACTCACCTGCGCCTCGAAGAGCGTCGCCATCTGGCGGGAAAGGATGACGACATCCTTGTTCGACACGCGTCCGAGGAATGGCAGGTGGATCTCGGTGAAAAGCCCTTTCTTCTCGCCAGCCGGCTCGATCTTCGCGATGATGAGCTCGCGCCGCTGGAGGGCGGAGACGGCGACCGCTTCCGACGGCGCCTCGACGGTCCCGTCCCGTTCGTGTCCATCCTTGTCTATCGCATGATACGAGAACAGCATAGGTAAATGCTACAGGTAGCGCTCGAAGGTCTTCGGGTCCATAGCGTGCTCGTAGGCGTGCTCGACCGTCACCTCGCCGCGCCGCACGAGCTCCGCGAGCGAGCGATCCATGTCGATCATCCCCTCCTGAGAGGAGGTCTGGATGACGGCGCCGATCTCGTGCGTGCGGGCGTCGCGGATGAGCGTGCTGATCGCGTTGTTATTGATGAGGAGCTCATAGGCGGGGATCAATCCGCCCGAGACGCGCGGGATGAGCCTTTGAGAGAAGATGCCCGCCAGTGAGCCCGCGAGCTGCACGCGCACTTGACCCTGCTGCTCGGCCGGGAACATGTCGATGATGCGGTCGATGGTCTGGGCGGCGTTGTTGGTGTGGAGCGTGGAGAAAACGAGGTGGCCGGTCTCGGCGGCAGTCACGGCCGCCGAGATGGTGTCGTAATCGCGCATCTCGCCGACCATGATGACGTCCACGTCCTCGCGGAAGGCCGCTTGGAGCGCGTCACGGAAGTCAGGCGTGTCGACATGCACCTCCCGCTGGTTGATGAGCGATCGTTTGGGCATGAAGATATATTCGACCGGATCCTCGATGGTGACGATGTGCTCGGTGCGCGTCTCGTTGACGCGATTGATCATCGCGGCCAAGGTCGTCGACTTCCCCTGCCCGACCGGACCGACGACGAGGAAGAACCCCTGCTCGCGCTGCGTGAACGCCTCGAGCGAGGAGGGCAGGTTCAAGTCCGTGAAAGACTGGATAGCGCTCGGGATGAGCCGCATCGCGATCGCGACCGCGCCCTGCGCGACATAGCCATTGACGCGGAAGCGCGCGGCGTTCGTGTGCGCGTAGGAGAGGTCGATGGACTGGTGTTCGAGGAACGAGGCCCACCGTTCCTGCGGCACGATGCTTTTCAGCATCGCTTCGGTATCTTCCGAGGAGAGCGCGGCACGCTGTGCTATCGGCACGAGCGCACCGGCGACACGGACCATCGGCGGCCCGCCAGCATAGACGTGCAGGTCGGAAGCTCCCTGGGCGATGACCAGGTCGAGCAGTTCGCTCAAACGTTTGTCCGCAACCGTGCTCATGGTTTCTGGGCGTTCTCCGGACTGATGATGCGGATCGTCTCCGTGAGCACTTCGGAGGGGATGGCGGACGCCTTGATGATATAGCCGTCGGCGGAAAGCTCCTTGGCCTTCTCGATATCGGAGTCCTGGCCCTGATTCGACAGGACGATGACCTTCGCGTCCGGAGCGAGGTGCTCCTTCCGTATCGCTTCGAGGGCGCCGAAACCGCCGATCCCTGGCATGATGACATCGAGGAGGATGGCATCCGGCGCAGGCTCGTCCTTGTTCCGGAGTGCGGCAAGGAGCTCCTCGCCGCTCCCGAAGGCCGTGACCGTATGACCGGCGTTCTTGAACTTGACCGAATAGAGATCGAGCAAGAAACGATCGTCGTCCGTGAGGAATATGCGGTATGCCATATGATCCCAGTATACCCTACGTCGAGGGCTCGGCCTCTTCCTCGTCGGGGAAAAGTTCCCCGCCAAGCGTATTCACCTCCTCGAACGGGATCTCGCCCTTCAGAGCCTTCACGATGGCGTCCTCGCGCATGGTGAACATCCCTTCCGCACGCGCGGCGGCGTACACCTTCTCCTCGACCGGTTCCTTGAGAAGGACTCGCTCGATCTCCTTGTCCATCTTCAGGACCTCGAAGGCGGCGATACGACCGCGCGTACCGCCGGGGCACGAATCCGTCGAGCTCGCATGATAGAACTGCGTGAAGGACGGAAGCGTCTTGCGGTACTTTTCCGGAAGGTCGGCGAATTCTTGATCGAGGAGCCTTTTGAGGCTGTCAGTGACCGGGAAGGGCTTCCCTACTCCCTCGCAGAGCCGCCGGACGAGCCGTTGGCCGATGACGGCGACGAGGGTCGGCGCGATGAGATAAGGATCGACGCCCATGTCGACGAGGCGCGGGATCGCGCCGGCGGCGGTGTTGGTGTGAATCGTCGAGAAGACGAGGTGGCCGGTAAGCGCGGCCTGTACCGCGAGCGCCGCCGTCTCCTTGTCGCGGATCTCGCCGACCATGATGACATCCGGATCCTGGCGGAGGATCGAACGGAGCCCGTTCGCGAACGTGTAGCCGATCTCAGGCCGCACCTGGCTCTGCGAAACATCGGGAATCTCGTATTCGATCGGGTCCTCAAGCGAGACGACGTTCTTCGTCTCGCGGTCGAGCTCGGAGAGCATCGCGAAGAGCGTCGTCGACTTACCCGAGCCGGTCGGCCCCGCGATGAGGATGATCCCGTAAGGAACCTTCATCATCTCGCGCACGACGGCGAGGTCGGCCTCCGAAAAGCCGATCGTCTCGAGTGTCGCTCTCGTGCCGGACTGGTCCAGAATACGCATCACGATCTTCTCGCCGAACTCCGTCGGGAAGGTGGAGACACGGAAGTCGATGCGTCGCTGGTCCACCGTCGCGGAGAAGCGACCGTCCTGCGGCTTACGCTTCTCGTCGAGACGCAGCTTGGCGAGGATCTTTATACGTGCAATGACGGCATCGCGCACTTTCGCGGGCAGCTCGAGCGACGTGTGGAGATCGCCGTCCATGCGGAAGCGGACCCGCGTCTTGGTAGGCGATGGCTCGATGTGGATGTCGGAAGAGTGCCCCTCGATGGCGTGGCGCAGGATGGTGGAAACGATCTTCGTCACCGGCGCGTCTTCCTTCAACGTCTCGTGCGGCCCGGCGAGGTTAAGTGCCTCGTCTTCGGAAGCGTCCTCGCCGGCCGGGGCATTCGTTCCGGACTTCCCCTCCTCTCCCGGCGGAGGGGCGGAGGACAGGTCATATTCGGAAAGCGCCTTGCCGACCTCGCCGGAGAAGTTCTGGTACGCATCGATTACGCGGTCGAAATCCTGTTTCGTGATGAGGAAGATCTTGTAGGGCATGCCGATCTTCCCGGATATAAACTGCAGGGCGTCGAGCGCCTCGATATTATCCGGATCAGTGATGCCGACATTGAGTGCGCCATCAGCGATATCGAGCGGGACGAATCCGTAATGACGTGCCGAATCGACCGGAACGTACTTGAACGTCTCCTCGTTCGCCGGAGGATCGCCAAGGACGCGGGAAGGAAGACCGTATTTCTTCCCCGCCTCGACGAGTGCGTCGGCAAGCGACACGCCGTGTGCGGCAAGCGAATCCGCGAGCGGGCGCTTTTTCGCGAGATCCGCCTCGACGGCCTCGCGGTCGCGAGGCGAGAGCGTGCCGGATTCGACGAGAAGGCTGAGTAGGTTCATTCCTTAATTCGTGCTTGCGGCGCCGATGACGGCGAACGGGTCGGTGCGACCGATCGCCTCCGGGAGAATCGGCTTCGACAGATCGCCGAGGGCCGCGAAGTGAGGGTTGGAGAAGATGCTCGTGTCGAAGGAGATCGACGACAGCTCGCCGACCAGCGACTGGAATTGGGTTTGCGTCGGGCTTCCCGCACTGGTTTCCGTCGTCAAAGGTGCCGCATTCCCCGTTTCGGAAGAGATATACCAGTAGATACCACCAAGGACGATGAGGAGCGGCAAGATGAATGATAGGAAAGCGGATTTCATAGGCAAGATGGTCAATGCAGCCAATAAAGGCGCAAGGTCACTTGATACGTATAAATACCCGTATCGGAACCTTGGATCGAGATGCTTCGCACATCGAGCAACCGCAGGCTCCGCTCGACCGAAGAAAGGAACGTCTGAAACGCGGTATAGTCGCCTACAGCGGACAGGGACAGGTCGATCGAACTGACTGGGCTCGAAGCGGGAATCGAGGCACCGCCGCTCGAACCCGAGGCGGTACCGGTTACCACGTTGATCCCGGAGACCTGGAGCCCCGAGTCTCCCGCGATCCTGTCGAGATCAAGGATGAGCCTGACATTGTCCGCCGAGTCGGGGAGAAGCTCGTTCAGCTTCGTGAGTTCCGCCGGATCGATCGCGTTGCGTGCCGCCGCAAGCTGGTTCTCTTGCGCCGTGTATTGCTGCGCGACGGCGAGCGCAGCATCGTCGCGCGCGATGGCAGCCTTCGCTTCCGCTATAGGACCGGACATGAGCGGATTCACATAGACGAAGAAGGCGCCGATGGCGATGACGAGCGCTAGGAGCGGAAGGATGCGGCCGTTCATGGTGTAATTTGTCCCGAAGGAGTCGAGGTGGCAGCCGCCGAGGACGAGCTCGCGACGGCGGCCGAAGACGGCGTGGCCGGAAGCGGCGTCGTCGCGGAGAACGCGATGAACTTCGGATCGAGCGAGGCGGACAGCGAGAAGGAGACCGTGCCATCCTTCGGACTCACCGACATGCCAGAGAAGATAACGTCCTTGAATTGGCTGTCCTTCGAGAGCGACTCGGACGCTGACGCGAGCGAGTTGAAATCCTTAGCATCGCCGGACCCTTGAACCTTCACCGCACCGGTATCGTCGATAGAGAGGTGCAGCGCGGTTAGACGAACGGTCGAGGGGAGGAGCGACGCGAGCGCCGAGAAGAAGCCGGTGAACGCGACGTGGCTGGTAAGGAGTTTCTCGCCATAGGTCAGGCGATTGCTCAACTGCACGAAAGCTTGGGCCGTCGAGGGGTCGATCCCCTGCTCGGCCTTCGCAAGCGCAGCGTCCTCGTTCACTTTGGTCGTCGCGAGGATCCGGTTGTAGAAGAAGACGCCGACTGAAAGCAGGATGACCGCGAAGAAGATGGCATAGGCGAAGACATTGAATATGTTCGTATAGCTTGAACCGGACCGGCGCGGCGTGGCGGTCGGACGAGGGGCGAACGACGTCGGTATCGTCGGAGGGAGCATCGTGCTCTTAGTATACGGCACTGCGCCACTCCCCTGCCCGCATGGGTGTGCAAAACGTCACTGCTCAAGTCTCACCGAGCTTGCGGAGGGCGAGGCCGACGGCGACCGCGAACTCGGGACCGATCGTCTCGAGCACCGGACGCATGAAAGCAGGCGCCGCGGTCTTCGCGAAGGGGTCGGCGACACGCACATCGATCGAGAAGAAGCCCTTGGCATAGACGCCGAGCTCCTTGGTGACGCCGCCGCCGCCGGTGAGCACGATCGAGGTGATGGACTTCCGGTGCGAGGTCTCGTACTGCGAGAGCACGCGCCGCGCCTCGGAGAAGATGCGCGAGAAGACGAGCTCGGGCGGCGACGTATCCGCGTCGCCATGCGCCATGCCTTCATTCTTCTTCAAGGTCTCGGCGCGAGCGATGGAGATATTGTTCGAGACGGAGATGGCGCGCGTGATGTCCTGGCTGCCGATCGGGATCGCGTGCGAGAGCGCCACGATGCCGCGCTCGACGATGTAGGTCTTGGTCGAAGCGGCGCCGATATCGAGCACCATGACCGGCTTCACCGGTTCCTCGACGACCGCGCGGATGGTGCTGAAGATCTCGATCTCGTAGAAGCTCGCTGAGAGCCCGGCGCCGGTAACGACGTTCTGAAGGAAGGCGAGCTCATCGTTATGGACGGCCACGACGAGTACCTCGACCTTCTTCCCTCCAGCCGGCTCGCCCTTTGCCGGCGTGTCGCCCGGTCCGGCAGGGCCGGCATCGGGCACGATGAACCAGTCGAGCTGGACCTCGCTTGCTGGCACGGGGATGTACTTGCGCGCCTCGAACTCGATGACGGTCTTCTGTTCCTGCGCGTTCTCGCGGTACGGAAGTTTCGCGAGCGTGAGGAGGGAGCGCGAATACGGGATCGAGACGCCGCAGTCCTTCGTCGTCACCTTCGCCTCGCGCAGGAGATCCTTCAACGTCTCGGTAATCTGCTCAGCCGAAAGGTTCGTCGCCTGCCCGACTTCGCCACCGCTATAAGGCCCGAGTGCGAGCTCTCCATAGGTCTCGAGGATCGCCTGATCGCGCTCCTTGCGCAACTGGACGACCTTCAAGGACGAGGAGCCGATATCGACGCCAAGGACGCTCCCTTCCTTCTTCGCGAAGAAACCGCTGAGGAACGACATATGCGACAATAGTACCATGCGCCTGCTCGACCTCCTGTTCCCGCCTCGATCCGACGAAGCTCTGCTTCGCGGGATACGCGACGACGACTTCCTCGCACTCATGCAGCCGCGACTCGCCCCCGAGACGCGTCCCGGTACGGCCGTACTCCTCCCCTTCAACGAGCCGGCCGTGCGCGCGACGATCCATGAAGCGAAATATCAGGGCAACGAGCGCGCCTTCTCCCTGCTCGCGCTCGTTCTCGCCGACTATCTGCGCGATACGGACCTCATGGCGAAACATGATCTGGTCATAGTGCCTGTCCCGCTCGGGAAGAAACGTTTGCGGGAGCGCGGCTACAATCAGGCGGAGGAAGTAGCGCGTATCGCCATCCGAAGCGCGAGCAAAGGAGAATTATGCGCATCCATCGAGCCGCACTTAATCGAACGCACGCGGGAGACCGGATCCCAGGTTGCCCTGCCCCGCCACAAGCGCGAAGAGAACATGCACGGCGCCTTCGGCGCCGTGTGCCCGGTGGACCCTTCTCGTACCTACCTCCTCCTCGATGATGTGCTCACCACCGGTGCGACCATCCAGGCCGCCATCGACGCCCTGTGCGCTGCCGGCATCAGCCACGACCGCATCTTGCCAGTCGCACTCGCGCATTAAGAAACGCGAATCGCGCCCGAAGGCGCGATTCGCGTTCTTGTCCAGACAAGAGTGCTGCTTAAGCAGCGGCCTCGCCCTCAGCAGGCGTCTCCGGAGTCGGCTCCGTCGGCTTCACCTCCTCCTGCTCCGGCGTAACCGGGTTCTGGTTCTCATCCATGATTGTCGGAAGACGGTCCGCTTCTCATTAAAAAACAAAAAGCGAACCAATCCAGTGGTTAGCTGACAAATGGTTTCGACCTGTATTGAGACCATAGCATGCATCGCACGCATCCGCAACGCGTTTATCGGCGCTCTCGCTTCGACGCGTCAAATCTGGTATCGTTCCGACATACGGAGGGGTCGCATAGAGGCCTAGTGCGGCGGGTTGCTAACTCGCTATACGGGTAATACCGTATCGAGGGTTCGAACTCCTCCCCCTCCGCATTGACAACTTAGTATCGGCGTGTTCCCACAATGCCGATGTTCTGCCGCGACCCGCAAGGGTTAGCCAGAAGAATAACCTCTTTCGTCTTTCGCCAGTTTGTTGTAATAGCGCTGGCGCTGTTTGTACTGGCGTTCGAGGAACGCGACGTTGGTGTCGCGATAATCGAGGACGAGCTTCGGGTCAGAGCCGTGTAAAAGTCGGCCAATATACTGCATGAGCTTCCCCTCGAACGAGAACGGGAACGCGAGCACGAGGACCGAGATGTTATGCACGTCCATCCCTTCGCCGAAGAATTGTCCGGTCGAGAGTATCGCCTGGTACTTCCCGCTCTTGATCCGCTTCAGCTTGCTTACGCGCTTCGCACTCGTATCGTCTCCGGTGATAACGATTGTCTCGCAGCGCCCTTTGAGACAGAGTGCCAGGATATCGAGATGCTCTTTGCGCTCCGAGAGGACGAGGACACGCTCACCGCGTGAGACTTGCTCGGTGATATCGTTCGCGATAAGGCGGTTTCGGGCCGTGTCGAATGAGATGATCTTAGCGAGGAGCTGGAAGCGGTCGGTCTTCCACTCGAACGGAATCTCAAGCGCTGTTTCTTTCACGACGACCTCGGGCACCAGGGAGTGTGCGACGGAAGTCCGCTCCGTCCTCCCGCTGGGCGACATGGTCGAGACGATGTCGCCCATGTACGCATAGATGAGCTTCTCGTCGTTGTGCTTGCGCTTCGGAGTCGCGGTGAGGCCGTAGAGGTAGTCGGGGTTGAGGGTGCGGATGACGGCGCTGAAGGTCGTTGCCGGGATGTGATGGCACTCGTCGACGATGACGGTGCCGAACCGGTTGGTGAATGCAGCCTTGTCGACAGCGCGCGAAAAGCTCTGTAGGAGTCCGATCGTAATCTCCTTGCCGACGCTCTTCTTGATGCCGGAGTAGCGACCGATCTTCATCTTCGGGATGTTGAGATACGTCTCGACGCTCTCGACCCACTGGTCGAGAAGCTCCTTTCTGTGCACGAGTACGAGCGCTGGGAGCCCGCGCCGGGCGATAAGCTCCATGCCCATCATGGTCTTGCCGCTCCCCGGCGGCGCGACGAGGATACCCTGGTCATGTTGGAGCATCTCCCCGACGCATGTTTCTTGAGAAGGCGTGAGCTTGATGGCGCTTGTAAACGAGACGTTCGGGAAGTCGGTGTGCTCGCGTTCGGTCTCATACGCGATGCCCTCTGCTTGCAGGAACGCGGTCAGCCGGTCCAGGAATCCACGGGGAACGAAAATGCTGTCGCCGACTTCCTCGATAAGCTTGAAATACTTACGCGTATCATGCACCGACTTGCCCACGCGCCTCTTGGCAAGATACTCGGTGCTCAAGAAATTCAGTTCCTCCTTCAAGAATCGTATCGTCCTAGGCGTGAGAAGCGTGCGGTCGAGCTCGATCTGATTGCGAACGGTGAGCGTGAGCTCCCCAGTATCGCGATGCGGAATCGAATAGAACGAGCCGGTTTCAAGTTCTTCGAGCGCGTGGTCGAGTTCAGCAGCCGAGTATCGCTTCATGGCGGCGAGATAGGCCCATTGGTCGGCGATCGGTCCGCCGGTATCCGGGTTGATGAAGACCATTGTGCCGTTTCGCGCAAACTCGCCTTGAAGCGGGAGGGCGATAAGGTTGCCGAATCCTTCCGTGGGAAGGGAGTCCTGATTCGGAAACAGTCGGTCGAAACTCACCTCCTTTTCGAACGGCGAAAGTCTGAACGCGCGTCGGATGATCTCGAACCCGATGCAGCGACTCTTGTAGCAGAGACACGGTGCGTCGAAAAATATCCACACGTGGCCGCCATTCCCCGATTTGGACTTCTCGAGGTATCCCGTGAGGCCGGCTTCCTTCGCGGCGTTCAGGTACGCCCGAGCATCGTCGAGCCACTGCGCTTTGTCGAAGTCTGCGGCGAGGAAGTATGACGTGTTGTCGGAAAGGATTGGATAGACGCCGACGAGCGAACGGCCGTTGAGGTGATCGGCGACGACTTGGCTCGTGAACGGCAGAAGTGTCTTGTGCTCGAAAGTCTTGAGCGAACCGCCGGTGTTGCGGTGAGCGTTGAACTCATTCCAATCGAATGAGTACGCGGGACTGTACCCCGATCGGCCGTTCTTCTCCCAGTATCGCGCGTACGCGTCAGGCCTGCCTCGGAAGAGCGAGGCGAAAAGTTCGACTTGCTCGGGCGTCGCCATAGCAGCTAGCTGATCTCTGCGAGATAGTCGGCAATCTCTTTCTTACTTGGCTTATGGGTGTTGACCATAAAGAAATGGAATCGCAGGAAAGGGTCAGCGCCGTTTGTGGCGATGATAAGGTCATCGATTACCGCCTGTGGAGCGATATCTTTCGAGATGTCGAGGCAGAGCAAGACGTAGGTATCTTCATATTCCGTCCGTTCAAAAATACACTCGCCGCCCTGCTCGATCTCCCGCGAGGCCTTATCCAAGCGTTCACACTGTGGCACTGTTATCGCGTGAGCCGCGCTCAGCACGACATAGTATCTCAAGAATCCTTCGCGCACCGAACCAATTGGTGATTCGATACTGAAGTCGTCATCCCAAAGTTCGTCATCCATATGCGATTATATTTTGCGGTATCGCGTCGTTCGCCCTTGTCCGACGCGCTCGACCTTCTTGAGACGCAGAAGTACGTCGAGCGCCTGAGAGACGGTCGGGCGGGCGACGTTTGCCGCTTCGCTGATTTCCTTCGGGGTTGCTTCTGTAGTTTGCTCAAGATACCGCCACACCACGAGCTGTTTCGGCGAAAGCAGTTTCTCTACATTCTCACTTGAGAGGAGATCGATTGCGGTGCGTGCTTGCGTGAGAAGAACGGAGAAGAAGAACTCAAGCCAAGGGGTGATATCCTCCTGCTCGCCGCGAAGCGTTTTTTGGCTCCTGCGCAGCGCGAGATAGTATTCGGCCTTATTGTCCTCGACGAGCTTTTCATGCGAGACGTACGGCATGTACTCATACCCTGCTTTAAGGAGAAGCAGGTTCGTGAGGACGCGCGAGAGGCGCCCGTTTCCGTCTTCAAACGGGTGGATGTTTAAGAATTCGACGAGGAAGTTCCCGATGACGAACAGAGGATGAAACTCTTTTTCGTCGAGCGCGGCTTGCGTCCACTCGACGAGTTCCTGCATCTCTTTGGGCGTACGCCAGGCAGGTGTCGTATCGAAGAGGACGCCGATCGATTGTCCGGCGTCGTCGACCATGTGCACCTGATTCTCTTTCTTCTTGTACTCGCCGCGATGCAGTTCATCTTTGTCCGCGTACTTCAGGAGCTCGCGATGGAAGTGCTTGACGGTGCTCTCGGAGAACGGAATGTGCTTCCATGCGTCGAACACGTTCTGGAGGAGCTCATAGTACCCGCGCACTTCCTGCCGATCGCGATCGGCGAATGTCTGCATCGAGAGCCCGCGCATGAGCCGCTCGACATCTTCGTCGGACAGCTTCGATCCTTCGATGCGCGTCGAGGCGCCGGTCGAGGTTACAAGCACCGAACGTTTCAAACGTCCGAGCACCTGCGGGTTGAGCCGTGCGCCACCGACCCACTGGCCCTTCAAATGATCGATCTGGTTCACAAGTCCCCAGAGATTCTCGGGCATATTTTTAATCCTTTTGTTGAATTCGTATTTCATGGCGGTGCCGTCAATCTACTATTCCAAGTATATTAGATTATATACGGTTATATAATGTATTGCAAACATGGCGACACCCTACCAAAATCTCGTTGGAGAATATCGAGCATCTACGCCATATGACGAAGGGGCGACCCGAACGGTTCGAATAGCTTAAACCCCGCATTGACAACTTAGTATCGGCGTGCTGCCGCGATCCGCAAGGTTCGCACGATAAAAGGAAAGGAAAAGACGCGCCGGCGCGTCGCGCCGGCGCGTCTTTTTAACCTGACAGGATATTACATCCCTGCCGGAGCCGAGCTCTCCTTCTTCTTGAAGATGAGGATGAGCGCCGAGATGCCGACGAGGAGATAGATCAGGTTCTCGAGCCACGACACGGAGCCGAAGATGAGATTGACCACGTTCCAGTTGCTGCCGAGGTAGCCGCCGATGCCGACGAGACCCCAGTTGAGCCCGCCGATGATGACGAGCACATAGGCGATCTTGTTGATTGCTTTCATAGGGATAGTGAATGGCTAAAGCGGGAATGATATCCGCTCCCGTAAGTATGCCCCATCCGCAAGCCGCCCGGCGGAGAGGTGTGCATAACCCGAGCTCGGCTTATACTCTGAGCATGCGCTTCTACTTCATCCGCCATGGCGAGACGCTCGCGAACGCGGCGCACATCCATCAAGGCCGGGAAGGCGGTCTCTCGCCCAAAGGGCGCGCGCAGGCGGAACGGGACGGCAAAGCGCTTGAGGGCCTCGGCATCCGCCGCATCATCGCGAGCGACTACCCGCGTGCAAAGGAGACCGCCACCATTATCGACGCGCACCTGCACGTGCCCGTCCTCTATTCCCCGCTCTTCGCCGAACGACACAACCCCAGCGAAATCATCGGCAAGAGCACAGAGGACCCGACCGTGGCACATATCACCGACCAGATCGACCGCTCCTATCACGCGGACGACTACCGTTTCTCTGATGAGGAGAATTTTGCGGACTTGAAAATGCGGGCGAAGAAGAGCCTCGCTCTCCTTGAGCGCCAGAGCGGCGGGACGACCTGTGTCGTGACGCATCACAAGTTTCTCAAGATGCTCCTCGCCTCCATGCTCTACCGCGACCGCCTGCACGCGACGGACTTCGCTAAACTCTCTTTCTTCAACCCCTCGGATAACGCCGGTATCACCGTCGTCGATTACCACCCCTGGCGCATCTTCTCGAAGACCCGCTGGGAGATCCTCGGCTACAACGAGAAGGTTCTTAGACAGGTCAGAGACACGATTACGTATTAAGACTTAGAGTTCGCGGATTACTCACCGATTGAGCGTGTGAGCTGAATCACGCGTGCCCTGCTCCCTTCTCTTCTACGTCCAACAATTTTATCGCTTCTTCGAAGACCGGAGCGCCCATCTCGTCTTTTAATTCTTGCAAGGCTTCGCGAGCCTTCTTCACGCGCTCGTCCGCACTCTCTGTCCCGCTGCCGCTTCTTTCGTTTTCGGCTGGTACGCCATGCATTCCTGATTCGATTGATCCCATAAGGAAGCTGGTTAGCTCGCTAAATAAAGTGGCTCCCGAATCCTAATAATCCATCCCCATGCCGCCCTGGGGTGCTTCTTTCTTGGGTTCCGGGATGTCGGCGATAGCCGCCTCGGTCGTGAGGAGGATGGCCGCCGCAGAGACTGCATTCTCGAGCGCCATGCGCGGCATCTTCGCCGGATCGACGATGCCCGAGGCGAGCATGTCGTCGACGATCTCGTCCTTAAGCGCGTTGTAGCC
>JAJYHF010000023.1 GCA_021784875.1 bacterium | reverse complement strand
TGAGCTGATAAGACGAGCGGAAGAAAAAGAGCTATTGTTTCGCCAAGACCCGCATCATCCGTCGCTCGAGACCCACAAGCTGCACGGTCGCGAGGGCAACGCTTGGGCGTTCAGTGTGAACCGCAATACCGTATCAAATTTCTCCATATTTCCGATGCACACGTTCTCTTTCTCGACATCGGCCCGCATGACATTTACGAGTAGCCATCACTTGAGTAATGAGTAGGGTCAGGCCTTACTCAGCGAGCGAGTAGCGCTGGCCCGCTTTCTTTATCAAGCCTTCGCGTTCGAGGGCGACGAGGGCGGTGGCGAGCTGGGAGCGACGGGAGAGACCGAGGAGGTTTATAAGGGTGGCGGACGTGCGCGAGCCGGAGGCGAGCGCGCGGAGGATCGCGCCACGCGCTTCGCGGGAGGAGCCGGAGAACTTCGACTGCTTCGTGTAGCCCTTCGACCGCGCGTTATGCGAGATGCCGCCGCGTTTCAGGTACGCGCCATAGTCCATGAGCGCGCTGTACCATTCTCTCGCCCTACCCTTCGGCAGCGCTCGCTCGAGTATCTTCTCGATGTCGGCATCCGAGACGTTCGCGACGTGCGCAGCGAAGAAATGATGGGTGACGGCGGTGCGGATGTTCGTCTCGACGACGATCGCGTCTTCGTCGAAGGCAAAGGCGGCGACCGCGCGGGCCGTGTACTTCCCCACTCCCGGTAACTTCTCCAGTTCTTGCACGCTTCGCAGAGTGAAGTCAGACTTTTTTGAATTCTTAAAGTCTGACTTCACTCTGCCCAATTCCCTCGCCGCTTCGCGAAGCATCTTCGCCCGGCGGTTGTAGCCGAGACCTTGCCAGACCTTGAGTACCTCCGCGAGCGGCGACGCCGCGAGCTTCTTCGCCGTCGGGAATTGCTTGATGAAATTTTTGTAAAACGGGATGACGCGCTCGACCTGCGTCTGCTGGAGCATTATTTCAGAAACGAGGACACGGTACGGGTCTTTCGTTTTTCTCCAGGGCAGGTCGTGCCGTCCGTGCGCACGGTAATGCGCCCACACGATTTTTCTAAAATCTTTTATCTTTTCTTCCATCGGTTCGCCGCAGGCGGCCAGAGCTTGGTGAGCGGATGGTCCGTGCAGTCGTGCCGGCGCGCCGGGCAGATGTAGCGGCCATAGAGCACGAGGCCGTTGTTTACGTATTTCCAATCCTTCTTCGGCACGAGCGCTTCCAAGTCTTTTGAAATTTTAGTCGGGTCGATGTTATCCGAGAGATCGAAGCGGTAAGCGAAACGCGCGACATGCGTATCGGTCGCGATGCCTTCCCAGATATCGAAGAGCTCGCCGAGGACGACATGCGCGGTCTTATAGCCGATGCCAGGCAGGCTCGTGAGCTCGCCTTCCGTCTGCGGCACCTTCCCGCCGAAATCTGCGACGACTCTCTGCGCGGCAGCGATGATGTTCTTCGCTTTGTTCCTGAAGAACGGAATGGATGAGATCTCTTTCGTGAAGGTGGCCGGATCCGCCGCCGCGAAATCGCCCGCAGTCTTGTATGTCTTGAAAAGCGTCGCGGTGAGGTCGTTCACCTTCTTGTCGGTGCACTGCGCCGAGAGGATGACCGCGACGAAGAACTGAAAGGGCATGCGGTAGCGGAGCTCGCTCTTCGGCTCCGGGTATGTCTTCTTGAGATAGCGGACGATCCGCCGCGCTCGCTCGACCCGCTCCGCGCGCGTACTCATGGCGTCACGCCTGCCTGTCGGCAGGCAGGCGCGCTTCCTCGCGGGGGAATGCGAGATGAAAAGCGCGAGAGAGCAGCAAGCCGGTGCTGAACATGACCGCAAGGAGGACGACCGCCGACCCGGCGAAGGGCACGAGCGCGACGAGGGAGAGGAGCAGCATGCCCACTACCCCGTCGCGCCAGAGTACCGTCGACCGGCGCGCGTACCGGCGCGCGAGCAGGCTCCCGAGAAGGATGCCCGCGTAAAAGAACGCGAGAAGCATCACGGCGAGGTAGAGGAAGAAGATGAGGAACGCGAGACCGAGCCCGACGACCGTGAGGATGAGCAGCGCGACCAGGATCGGCGTCGTAGCGATGACCGCGAAACCGAGCAGGAGCATGAGGATGACCGCGCGCGGACGGATCCTGACGACATCATCCGTAAGCGTTTCGGCGAATCTCGGGAAGAAGCCGGCGAGCAGGCCTGCCGGTATGAGCGCTCCCAGGACCCGCGCGAGCAGGAAGGACCCCGTCCCTGCCAGCGCGGGAAGCGAGGAGGTGTCGAGGTACGGAGTGACGAGCTGAAGCCAGTTCATGCTTGAAGCGCTTTCGAGCGTATCGGTTCGAGGAAGGTAGCGAGGATGAGGATGAGGAGCGTGATGAGAGCGGATGCGAGACAGTACATGCAGAGCGCCTTGATGAGAAACACTTCGTTGAAGGTGAAGTAGAGCGAGGCGGCGATACCCGCGAGCGCGAGCCACTGGAGGAGGCGGCGCAGGATCGGACGGAAGAGGACGATCTCGAGCGCGGCGATCGCGAAGATCGCTCCGTAGAAGACGAGTCCGTATTCGGCGATCGAGACGCCGAAGAGACGGGAGTACTTGCTCGCGGCGACGACATTGCAGCCGGAAAGGTTCTCGACGTTACAGATGAGCGGTGCGTTGACTGATTCCTTCTGGTAGAGATACGCGGAATCGGCGAGCCCGCAGAAGGCGAGGAGCAGGATGAGGATGACGCCGATGCGCTTCAGCTTCATGCAGGAAAGGATACGCGCCTTACCGACTCTTCGCAACGACGTTAATCGCTGTCGCCCGCCGCCGTGTCGATGTCACGGAGCGCACGATAGGGGAGGATATGCTTGCAGGGGCCATTCCGAACGGTTGTCGCACGGCGAGCACTGGTCGAAGCAAGCACGGCGAGCGGCATCGGGAGCGGCTTGCCGCCTTGCTGGGCGTTCCAAGGAAAGACAAAGCAGGCATGGAACATCGACACCGTCGAAGAAGCATCTGACGCGGGCGTCGTCGTCGCGGGCGAGGCTGCTGGTCCGGCAGGCAGGCCGACGACGCGCAGCGTCCCGCCGCGCGCGACTGCAGCGAGATCGCGCTCGGGAAGCTCAGTAGCGTCAACCGTCCAATCCTTGCCCGAAGCGTCGCGAAGCGTGAACGATGCGATACCAGGGCCGACTGCCGTCACGTCGCCGAGCAAGAGCCCGTGTTTCGGCGCCGACCACCACGCGCGCTCAGCGATGAGGATCGGTCGGTAGAAGGGCGGGTGGTCGCCGATCGCCGCCTCGATCCTTCCGCCCAGACCGGCGAAATAGAGGATGCTCCCGATCGTGACCGAGGTCAGCACCGCGCCGAGCGCGATGACGGGGAGCGAGTAACGATACCCGTGCCGGGTCCGGCGGATGTTCGCGTAGCCGAGGCCGATGAAGAGCGCAAGCGCGACGATCCAGAGGATAGGCGCTGCGGAAAAGAAGAAGGATATAAAATCGGAATGCGTGGCGGCAGAAAGCCGCCAATCGACCGCCGTGAGTTCGAACAAGGTCGCAGCGATGGCGAAGGCGCCGAGGATGACCGCGAGGGCGCCGAGCGTCCAGAAGACGTAATTCTTGACGGTGAACGACCAGCGCGGGCGCGGAGCGATCCGTTCGCTCTCGATGCGGCCAAGCACGCGCTCGGCGAGCGGATCGGGATTCCGGTCATGCAAGGCAGTATCGATATCGTGGTTCGTCATGGAAGAAATGATTCGGGCAAGGCGGCCCGCAGAGCGCGTTTAGCCCGGTAGAGCAGGGTCGAGACTGTCCCCACCGGCACCTCGAGGATATCAGACATCTCGGCGTAAGAACGATCCTCGAAGAAACGGAGCGTGAGTACGTCGCGATACGATTGCGGAAGGGTCGCGAGCGCCCGGGCGAGTTCCTCGCTCGAGAGGCGACGTTCTGCCTGCATGGCCGAGTCGGCGTTCTCGTCCTTGAGCCCTTGGAGGAGAGCCTCCCCTTCCTCGGTGAGAATGACTTGCGGCCGCGCGCGCTTAGCGCGGAAGAAGCTCATCGCCTCGTTGTGCGCGATGCGATACATCCAAGACGAGAAAGCGAGCGTCGGATCGAAGCTGTTGAGTAACCAGTCGAGGGC
>JAJYHF010000008.1 GCA_021784875.1 bacterium | reverse complement strand
GGTATCGATTTGGGAACCACGAACTCGGCGATGGCGATCGTCGAAGGCGGCGAGCCGCGCGTCCTTGAGAACGCGGAGGGCGCGCGCACGACGCCGTCCATCGTCGCGGTAGGGAAGAACGGCGAGCGCATCGTGGGCACGCTCGCGAAGCGCCAGTCGGTCACGAACCCGCTTAACACCATCTTCCAGATGAAGCGTTTCATCGGCCACCGCTTCGACGAGCCGGAGGTGCAGAAGGACAAGGCCGCGGTCCCGTTCGAAATGCGCAAGGCCGAGAACGGCGGCATCGAGATCAAGATGGCGGACAAGTGGTATCGCCCGGAGGAGCTCTCGGCGATGGTCTTAGGGAAGCTGAAGGCCGATGCTGAAGCGCGTCTGGGAGAAAAGATCACCGAGGCGGTCATCACCGTCCCCGCCTATTTCAACGACGACCAGCGGAGCGCGACCAAGGCCGCAGGCGAGATCGCTGGCCTCACGGTCAAACGAATCATCAACGAGCCGACCGCGGCGGCGCTTGCCTACGGCTTTAATAAGAAGAAGGAAGAGAAGATCGCGGTCTTCGACTTCGGCGGCGGAACCTTCGACATCTCGGTCCTCGACGTCGGTGACGACACTATCGAGGTGAAGTCGACCGATGGCGATGCGCACCTGGGCGGCAAGGACATCGACCAGACGATCATCAATTGGCTCGCAAGCGAGTTCAAGAAGGAGAGCGGCATCGACGTGATGGGCGACGCGCTCGCGCGCCAGCGCCTCGACGAAGCCGCCGAGAAGGCGAAGATCGAGCTCTCGAGCGCGATGGAGACGGAGGTGAATATCCCGTTCCTCACCTCGGATGCCTCAGGGCCCCGCCACCTGCTTATCAAGATGACGCGCGCCAAGCTCGAGGAGCTCGCGGGCGAATACATCGACCGCGCGATGGCGATCACCAAGCGCGCGATCGAGGCCTCGCCCTTCAAGGTCACCGACATCAACGAGGTCATCCTCGTCGGTGGCCAGACGCGCATGCCAGCGATCCAGGCGGCCGTCGAGAAGTTCTTCGGCAAGAAGCCGAACATGAGCGTGAACCCGGATGAAGTCGTCGCGATCGGCGCCGCGATCCAGGCGGGCATCCTCCAAGGCGACGTGAAGGATATCCTCCTTGTCGACGTGATCCCGCTCTCGCTCGCAATCGAGACGATGGGCGGCGTCGCGACCAAGCTTGTCGAGCGCAACACCGCAATCCCGACCAGCCGCTCGCAAACCTTCTCGACCGCGGCCGACAACCAGCCCTCGGTCGAGATCCACATCACCCAGGGCGAGCGCGCGATGAGCGCGGACAATAAGTCGCTCGGCAAGTTCATGCTCGACGGCATCCCGCCGGCACCGCGCGGCATGCCGCAGATCGAGGTCACCTTCGACGTGGACGCCTCCGGCATTCTCACCGTGAAGGCGAAGGAAAAGACGACTGGCAAGGAGCAGTCCATCCGCATCGAAGGCTCGACCGGCCTCTCTAAAGATGACATCGAGAAGATGAAGGCCGATGCCGAGGCGCACGCGACCGATGACAAAAAGCGCCAGGAACTCGTCGAGGCGCGCAACATCGCCGAACAGGCTATTTATGCGGCCGAGAAGGCTATAAAGGAGAACGGCGAAAAGGCCGGGGCCGAGGTGGTCAAGGAAGTCGAGGATAAGATAGCCGACCTGAAGACGGTCAAGGACAAGGACGACGCCGCGGCCATCAAGACCGCGACCGACGCACTCTCCTCGACGCTCTCGAAGATCGGCGAGGCGATGATGAAGAACCAGACGCCGCCAACCGGCGGACCGGAAGGCGGCGACCAGAAGCCCCCTGAGGCCGGCGCCACCGATGCTGAGTTCAAAGAGAAAGAATAACTTCCTGTACAAGTTTAGCTTCGCAAAAACAACGGCGCGAGGGGAACCTCGCGCCGTTGTTTTTGCATACGAAAAGTCATAAGCGTATAATCGCTCAGGTATGGCGAAGGATTATTACAACGTGCTCGGCGTCGACAAGAAGGCGAGCCAGGACGATATCAAGAAGGCGTTCCGCAAGCTCGCGCACAAGTATCACCCGGACAAGTCGGGCGGCGACGAAGCGAAGTTCAAAGAAGTGAGCGAGGCTTATGCCGTCCTCGGCGACGAGAAGAAGCGTCGCGAATACGATACCTACGGCCAGGCGTTCCCCGGAGGAGCTCCAGGAGCAGGGCAGGGCGGCTTCGGCGGTCCGTTCGGCGGATTCGACTTTTCCCAATTTCAGCAAGGCTTCGGAGGGGGCGGCGCCGAGTTCGATATGGGCGACATCTTCGGTGATATATTCGGCACGCGCCAGGCACGTGCGCCGAGAGGCCGCGATATCTCCATCGACCTCGAAATCCCCTTTAAAGATTCGACCTTCGGTACCGAGCGGACCGTCCTCCTCGCTAAAGTCTCGGCCTGCCTCACCTGCCACGGCTCGGGAGCAAAACCCGGTACCGAGCTCGAAACCTGCAAGGCCTGCAACGGCACCGGCAAGATCCATGAAGTGCGCAACTCGATCCTCGGGCAGTTCACGAGCACTCGCATCTGCACGGTCTGCGAAGGCACCGGCAAGGTGCCTAAGGAGAAGTGCCTGGACTGTAAGGGCCACGGCGTCCTGCGCCGCCAAGAGGAGATCACGATCAGCGTCCCGGCCGGCATCGACGACGGCGAGATGATCCGCCTCGCCGGGCAGGGAGAAGCGGTGAAGGCCGGCCAGGCCGGCGACCTCTATGTGAAGATACATGTCCAGCCGCATCCCGTCTTCCGTCGCGACGGGCCGAATCTCGTCATGGAATTGCCCGTGAAGCTCACTGACGCTCTCCTCGGCACGACCGCCTCCATAGAGGCGCTCGACGACAAGACGCTCGAGGTCAAGATCCCGCCAATGAAGCGCGCCGAAGAGCTCCTGCGCGTGCGGGGCAAAGGCGTCCCCCAAGGCCGCCACGGTCACGGCGACCTCATCATCCGCCTCGAAGTCGCCCTCCCGCACAAGCTTTCAGGAAAGGCAAAGAAATCTGTGGAAGACCTCCGAGACGAGGGGCTCTAGGCAGTACAATGCGGGAATGACCGCATCTCAAGGAGTCGCTCAGGTGAGCATGTTCGCAACGCACACAGCATCTTCGGCGTGGGCGATCGGCGGGAATTTTCTCCTCGTCCTCGTCCTCTTCGCGGCGCTCCTCCTCTTCGCCTGGCGCATCGGCCACGGTCCGTTCACGGCGCTCCTGGTCTCGTTTTATGGTGCCTATGCGATCTATGCTGTCTTCCCATATCTCTCGCTCCTGCCGAGTACCTCGCCCCTCATCGCGTTTCTCACGCACGTCGGCGTCTATATCGTGCTCGTCCTTGCATTCTACGTCGTCCTCCGACGCATCATCATCTCTGATTTCCTCCATATCAGCTGGTTCGGGCTCGTCGTGCTCGCGCTTCTCGGTTCCGGCTTCCTGATCGCGCTCCTCGCACACGCCTTCGCGCTCTCGTCGGTCTACGCGCTCACGCCCGCCGTCGCAACCTACGTCGCTTCAAGCAAGTATTTCTTCTGGTGGTTCATCGCCCCCGCCGTCGGCCTGCTCGTCTTTGCGCGTTAAGCTAGAAATGTGCTAGAGTGTCAATGATGGCCGAAAAGAAGCCCCAGACCCGCGCCGTATTCACGGCGTATGCCAAAGCCGCGTGGAAACATCCGTGGTTCTTGAGTGCTACTGTTCTGAGCACATTAGGCATCGAAGCCGCCAGCCTCATCGGGCCTCTTTACCTACGCCAATTCATTGACATCCTCTCCAGCTCTCCGAGAGGTGTGATTCCGACCGCGCTCTTAGTAGCGCTCGCTGCCTTCCTGATAACTCGCCTTATCGGACGCTCATTCAATTACACCCTTGATATGGCAGCCATCAGGATGGAAGGGCAGGTTATGCGAGATCTGTATAACGGCGCTTTCGGAAAATTAATAGATCACTCGCAGGAGTTTTTCATTTCGAACTTCACCGGCGCGCTCACACGGCGCGTGGCACGTTATGCTATTTCATTTCAACAGATATTCGAATCGGTCATATATACATTCCTTCCGACTACCATATTCATCCTAGGCGCGGTCGGTATCCTCGCGGCTCGGAATCTTGCGCTCGGCGCGGGTCTGCTCGTTGGAACGATCATCTTCATAACTGCACAGATAATCTACACAAGGCGTTTGCATCCGCTCCGACTCGCCGCGACCGCAGCAGACACCGAAATGACCGGCACGCTCTCGGACGCAGTTACCAATCATGCGGCCATCACTACCTTTTCCGGACACGGAACCGAACGCGAGTCATTCGGCGAGAAGGTCACTGCTTGGCGCGATGCCGCGTTGCGCTCTTGGGTCGCTCAAGACCGCTTGAGCGCCATACAGGGATTCATCACCATCGTCATCCAAGCAGGACTATTGTCGATCGCAATCATCTTTTGGCAACGCGGCATGCTCACGGTCGGTGACTTCGTCCTCTTACAGACATACATCGTCACGCTCATCAACAATATTTGGAACATCGGTCAGAATATGCGCCGACTTTACGATGCTGTCTCCGACGCAAGCGAGATGCTCGACATCATCGACCGGCCGCTCGATATCGCCGACAAGCCGGGGGCGCAGCCGCTCGTCGTGCGCGAAGGCGCGGTCCGCTTCGACCACGTCCGCTTCGCTTATAAGGAAGGACAGGATGTTCTCGCAGACTTCGATCTCACCATCGCCCCGCGAGAAAAGGTCGCGTTCGTCGGCCCTTCGGGCGCAGGGAAGTCGACCATCACCAAGCTCCTCCTGCGTCTCTACGACGTCTCAAACGGTGCCGTGGCGATCGACGAGCAGGACATCCGCGAGGTGACGCAAGAGAGCGTGCGCCGCGCGATCGCCTTCGTGCCCCAGGACCCGGCGCTCTTCCATCGCACGCTCCGCGAGAACATCCGCTACGGCCGGCCCGACGCGACCGACGAAGAGGTCACCGAAGCCGCACGCCAGGCGCACTGCCTCGAGTTCATCGAACGGTATCCGAACGGCTTCGGTACGCTCGTGGGCGAACGTGGCGTGAAGCTCTCGGGCGGCGAGCGCCAGCGCGTCGCGATCGCCCGCGCGATCCTCAAGGACGCGCCTATCCTCGTTCTCGACGAGGCGACCTCCTCGCTCGACTCCGAATCCGAGGCACTGATCCAGGACGCTCTCAAGAAATTGATGGAAGGGAAGACGGTCGTCGCTATCGCACACCGCCTCTCGACTATCATGCATATGGACCGCATCATTGTTATGGAAGATGGGAAAGCGGTCCTCTCTGGCACGCACGAAGAACTCCTCGCGCAGGAGGTCAACAACCTCTACAAGAAGCTCTGGGAGATCCAGGCAGGCGGCTTTATAACTACCTGAACTGCGAGCTTGTTCGCGTGCTATACTTCCCCTATGAAAAAGGAGGCTGAACCTACACTGAACGACGTCATCGAAATAATGCAAGAGGGTTTTAGCCGCATCGAAACACGGCTCGACAGCATTGAGACACGGATTAACGCTCATGGTGACCGCTTCGACCTCATTGACGCGCGTATAGACCAGCGCTTCGGACTCTTGAACGAACGGCTCAATCTCATGGACGAACGTCTCAAAGCTCTCGGTCTTGATGTATCGAAAACGACAAAGCTGGTGCTCGACGTGCAGGACGAGATTGTCTCGCATAACGTCGCATTCGAGCACGAGGCGAACCGCTACTTCGACCACGAGCGTCGGATTGCCGTTCTCGAACATGCTGTAGTATGACTCTCTCAGAAGAGCTGAAGGCGCGCGGGTTGGTGGAGCACGCGTCGGCTGATATCGAGAAGATACTCTCGACGCCGCGTGTCGCGTATCTCGGCTCCGACGCGAGTTCGGATTCGATGCAGATCGGAAATCTCGCTGCCATCCTCACGATGAAGCGCCTCGGCGACGCAGGACACAAGCTCATATTCCTCGCCGGCGGAGGCACGAGCCTCATCGGCGATCCGAAGGAGAAAGGCGAGCGACCGATGCAAAGCGAAAAGGTCATCGCCGCGAATACGCGCGCTATCGAGAAGCAGTTCAAGCAGGTGCTCGGGAATACGCGCTTCACGCTCGTCAATAACGCCGACTGGCTCGGCAAGGAGAAGCTGCTCCCGTTCCTGCGCGATATCGGCAAGCACTTCACGGTCAATGACCTGATCAAGCGTGACATCATCAAGAAGCGTCTCGACAACCCTGACGAGAGCATCTCCTACACCGAGTTCACCTACGCGCTCCTCCAAGGTTTCGATTACCTGACGCTCAATGAAAAATACGGGACCAACCTCCAGATGGGCGCCTCCGACCAGTGGACCAACATCCTCTCAGGCGTCGACCTCATCCGCAAAAGGAAGGGGAAAGAAGTCTTTGCCTTCACCATCCCGCTCGTCACCGATGCGACCGGCAAGAAGTTCGGCAAGTCGGAAGGAAACGCAGTCTGGCTCGACCCGAAGAAGACTTCGCCCTTCAAGTTCTACCAGTTCTGGATCAACCAGCCGGACCAGGACGTCGAAAAATATCTCAAGGTCTACACCTTCCTACCTCTCTCTGAAATCGACGCGCTCATGAAGGCCCATCAGCAGAATCCGGGTGAGCGCCAGGCGCAGGAGACCCTCGCGCGACTCGTGACCGAGATCGTCCACGGCCCCGCGGCAGCCGCCTGCGCCGCCGACGCTTCAGAAGCGCTCTTCGGCGATACGCCCTTCGACCTCCTCTCGCGCGAGGCACGCACGGTCGCGCTCGCCGAAGCACCCTCGCTTACGCTCGCAAAACGTAACCTCGAAGGCGGTTATTCGCTCACGGAAGCACTCGTCGAAGGCGGTCTCACTAAGTCCAAAGGCGAAGCTCGCCGCCTGATCGAAGGGAAGGGAGTCGCGCTCGCTGGCATGACGATCGAAAACCCGGACCAGAAGCTCTATCCGGACGACTTCAAGGATGGTCACGCCCTCGTGCGGAAGGGTAAGCAAGGGGTGCTCATCCTCGTTTTGAAATAACGCGCGCATCGGCTATACTAGGGCTACTGCGTCGGTGGCGGAGTGGTCAATCGCAACAGACTGTAAATCTGTCGGGCATCGCCCTACGTTGGTTCGAATCCAACCCGGCGCACATGACAAACATCGCGAAAGATCTCGTATTCTTCAAGCAAAGGCGAGTTCTCGCGAATATAAATGGTTACAAGAGACCGAAGGTGCTGCTGGTCGACATAGACGGTACGGTCATCAAGCCGACCATAAAGATGTTCACGCTTACCGAAGAAACATTCGGGCGCGAAACGGTAGAGAAGATAGAGCGAGAGAAAATACGTCCGCTACGGAAAGCCCTCGCGCGGGGAGAGATCAGTTTCGAACGGTACCTTCTCACCCTTTCCGAAATAAACGTGGAGCTCGGACAATCCTATCAAGACTACAAGGATTTCTTCTTCGGTCTCGTCGCAAAAGGATTCGTTAATGAACCGCTCATCCGTGCCTTAGGGACCTTGAGACGCGAGGACGGCGTGAAAGTGATATTCCTCACGTCAAACTTGAAAATCTACGGCGAGATCATCTCCGACAACGTCCTGAAGCTTCTCGGTGAAAAAGGAACGTTCGACGGTTGCGTCGGCGAGGAGAGGAGGTTCGACAAGCATGGGAAAGGGAAGGCGGTGCGAGTACAGATGATTATCAGCCACCGGAACGCGACCTATAAAGGCATCCGCTTCAGGACCAAGCTCGCAGCGATCCAAGACCATTTTAAGAAAAACGACATACGGGTTAAAGCGAGTGAGGTCGCCGTTATCAGCGATGCGGACACCGCTCTGATGAAGCAATTCGGCTTGGGCGGCCTTGTCTTATATCCTTGGAAGAATCTCTCCGACCAGTTCAAGCGCATCGAGTATGTCCGTAATGCGCGGAAAGGGCTTTTCGATTTTTGTATCGATTACCGCGAAGGAAAGGATCTCGCGACAGCACAGAAGAAGTGGGAACTCGTCCTACGCGATCCTAATATGTTGAGGCTGTCGGACGCTTCCATACGGAAGATGCTACAGTAGGGAATATGAAATCCTCTGACAGAACTATCATCGCCCTCTACGGTCCTGCTGGGATAGGGAAGACGTCCGTGGCGCGCAAGCTCGCCAACAAGCTGCCGGGGAAGACGGCTCGACTCTCGGTAGACGTCATGCGGGATATGACCTGCGTCCGCCTAAAGGGTGGCTGGAAGGAGAGCGACGATTATATCGTCGCCGCCAAGAAGGCTCTTATCCCGATGACGAGAGAATATGTGAAGCTCGGCTATAACATCGTCATCGAGGTAACGCCGCCAACCAAGGACGACGGAGGGAAAACGGACCGATGGCTCGCAGCCGCGTTGAAGAAGATGGAGGCGAAGGTATGTCTCCTCCACGCTCCGCTTGAGGTCGTCCTAAAACGGAACGAAAAACGTCGCGGCGAATTCGGACAAGGTAATCTGAGTCGGAAGCTGACCGAGAAGCTCTACGGCTACTGCGAAACGTATCTGGACAAGAAGGATTATCACGTCATCGACACAGCGAGAGCCGGTGCCGACAAGATAACTCGAAGCATACTGGGACAATGATCATGGACTTTTTGTACCGCCATGTCGTCAAGCCGGTCATATTCCTGCGGAATCCGGATTCAGTGCACGAGCTGTTCGTAGATGCAGGGGAATTCTTCGGGCGGTTCGCGCTCACGCGCCGGATCTTCGCGCTTTTTTATGATTATCGCGGCCCGGACATCGGCAAGACGGTCGACGGCATCCGCTACCGCACGCCCGTCCTCCTCTCGGCCGGCTTCGATACCGACGGCCGGCTCACGCGCATCCTGCCCGAGCTCGGCTTCGGCGGCGAGGAGATCGGCTCGACCACCGCGAACCGCTGCGAGGGGAACCCGAAGCCCCGCCTCACGCGCCTTCCCCGCAACAAGAGCATCATCGTCTACAAAGGCTTGCGCAATGACGGCGTCGACGTGCTCATCAAGAAACTGAAGCGAACGCCCCGCACGCCCAACTTCGTTATCGGCGTATCGATCGCGCGCACGAACGAACCCGCCGCCTCGACCGACCTCGAAGCTGGCATCCGCGATTATGTCGCTTCCTTTGAGAAGCTCGTCGCGGCAAGCGCGGGCGACTATTACACCATCAACATCTCCTGCCCGAACTCATTCACCGGCGAGACCTTCACCGAGCCCGCAGCGCTCGCGGAACTCCTGCCGCGCTTGCGGCAGGTCCCCTGCAAGAAACCGGTCTACCTTAAGATGCCAATCAGCGTCCCCTGGGAGCAGTTCGCGGCGCTCCTCGACATCGCGGACACAAACGGCATCCAGGGCGTCATCATCGGCAATTTGAACAAGGACTACCAGAGCCTCGACCACCCTGAGGACGCGCCGAAGGAGTACCGCGGCGGCCTCTCGGGGAAGCCGACCTTCCAGCGCTCGAACGAGTTCATCCGTAAGACGCGAGAAAAGTATGGTAGCCGCTTCACTATCATCGGCACGGGCGGCATCCTGACTCCTGAAGACGCGATGGAGAAGTTCGCGGCCGGCGCCGACCTCGTCCAACTCATCACCGGCATGATCTTCGAGGGCCCCGGCCTCGTGCGACGAATCGCGGAGCGGTACGCGCAGGAACGTGCTACGATTGCGTCATGAGCGACAAAAAGCCCGTCCTCGTCTCCGGCATAAAACCAACCGGCGATCTCCATATTGGCAACTACTTCGGCGCGATGCGCCAGCAGGTCGAGCTCGCCAACTCGGGAGAATATAAACCCTTCATCTTCGTCGCCGACTATCACGCGCTCAACACGATGCAAGATGCCGAAGAGATGCGACGCCGTACGCGCGAGCTCGTGATGGCGTATATCGCCGTCGGCCTCGACTCGGAGAAGGTCGTACTCTTCAAGCAATCCGATGTTCCGGCTCACACCGAGCTCGCATGGATCTTCGACTCCATCACCACGATGCCATACCTCATGCGCGCGCACGCCTACAAGGACGCAGAGGCGAAGAACAAGGAGATCAGCGTCGGCACCTTCAATTACCCGATGCTCATGGCTGCCGACATCCTCCTCTACGACGCGAAGATCGTCCCGGTGGGGCAGGATCAGAAACAGCACATCGAGTATGCTCGTGACACGGCGGAGAAGTTCAACCGCGTTTTCAAGGAGGAGGTCTTCACGCTCCCCGAGGCCTACATCATGCCCGACGTTGCAGTCGTCCCCGGCACCGACGGCCAGAAGATGAGCAAGAGCTACGGCAACGTCATCCCGCTCTTCGCCTCCAAGGACGAGCTCGCCAAGCGCGTGATGAGCATCGTGACAGATTCTGCAGGAGGACGACCCGAGAATGTCTACGCAATCCATAAGCTCGTCCGGAGCGAGCAGGAACTCGAGCCGATCTATGCCGAGCACGCCGGCAACTACAAGGCACTGAAGGAAATGCTTGCCGAAGATCTCGACCACTATTTCGCACCCATCCGGGCAAAGTACGAAGAGCTCCAGGCCGATCCAGAGATCGTTGAGCGCGTCCTCGAGGCGGGGAAGCGCGAAGCCCGCGCCGTGAGCGAAGCAAAAATGGCCCAGGTCCGCCGCGCGATCGGGGTCGCGTAGCACCTCTTACGACCTATTGACAACAAAGAACAGTCTGTGCATTATGGTGGTGGGTGTTGTTTGTATTAATCAATCAAAGAGCGTGGAGGTAGAGGATGAACATATTGGCAGTTGGCGGCCTTCGGGTCGCAATCGCTCTAATTAGCGAGCTGTTAGACGCCGGAGGAGATGGTCTATACTGCAGCGGAGTTAAGAGAGCTATAAAAAGAAAAAAGCTCCAGTTCTGCTCCGAAAACCAGATTACGAAGGTGTTGAGAGGGGTCGAAAATACTCTTTCAGAGCTCGGCGAAATGACGTACCTCATGACCGAGGACTCTGATGGATTTATCGTCCGCACAATCAAACCTGCCAACGGTACCGCCGAAATAATATCCGAGGAAAGATGCAGTCCAAACCATCCACTCTTTGCGAAAAACGCACGTCTTATTTTCATCAGCTCTTAAGCCGAATTGACCAACCGGACCGGAGCCGACCTCGTGTCGAGCTCCGGCTCTTCTTTTCTACACTTGCGCCGTTCCGCGTTGACAACCATACCCGCAGGACTACCATAAACACGGCTGATCTTTTCTCCGAATTCAATCAAGGAGGTGTTGCTATGATAGAGTTCATCCAGATTCCCGATCTTTTCATGTTCGGAGCCCTGATGACGCCGAAAGAATTAGGGTTTGGGCACAGGGCGTCTTACAGAAGCGTTTGCAGGGCGGCAGTTAGTCGGGGATTCAGCTTCTGTCCGGAAAATATCGGAGAACGCAGGCACATGAAGCGAGTTGACGCCGCCCTCGGCCGCGGGATGGTCGTACATGTTCCGATTAATCCTCAAGAAATTATCATCCTGAAAACCGTTTTCTCGAGAGGGTTTCAGCTTGAACGAGCCCGAATCAAGGAAACGGTTCTCTTCAGCGAGAGAGATTTCTTTCTCTTTCCGGTCGAACAGATCTCGTCGGGTTTTATGGTTTCTCTCGCAAAGACCGACCCGTACGACCCCTTGCTTCCGCAGTTCAATCCCGGCTGGGATCCGACTCTATAGGATCCCAGCCGTATCTTTTTCATATTTGACTTTTTACAGATAATGTGCTAACTTATTTTCAGGCCCAGACGGGCAAAATTGAATCTTTGAGAGAAAAGAAAGGAGGCAGAGATGCCCAAACTGATAAGTGGATGGGACTCAGAAGGTTATCTGAGCACCCAAAAAGACTTGCTGGATTTCCATATTCCCACGGACGGAAAATCCAGAGGCTGTGTCGTCACCAGTTGTGAGCCGACCATCGTCGGCTTTAAGGAGACGATGGCGGCTCATACCAAGTTTGTCGACGAGCTGACGAAGAACTCTCGCGTGAAAATCGTGAGGAGTCAGTCAGACCTGATTGACGACGGGCGTATTGCCGTCATACCGCGGTGGCAACATTTCCCTGCAGGCATGACCCGCGAGAATGTGCGTACGATGAAGGAGGCAGGCATCTTGTTTGCGACCCTCTCATACGGCGGACCGACTCCGTACGGTGGCGGCTGCTACGCAGACGCATCATTGACGGTGGAAGGGAAGCGACGGCTCGTGTGGATGGCAGAGGCTGGCATTCAGCCGGACCTGTCACACTTGGGACACGAGATGAGCCGGAGCATGCTCCGGTTCATAGAGGCCGAACATCTCCCACTCGTGCCGGTCGTGACGCACTCCGGCTGCAGTGCCGTATATGACCATCCGCGCAACTTGCCGGATGACATCTTATGGAAGGTATCGGTTCTTGGTGGGTACGTCGGCATTCCATTGATGTCGTTCATGCTCGCGAAGCCTGATACCGATGAAAAGGGTCTCTTCGTAGCATGGAACAAGCACGTCGGGCACGCAATGCAGATGTGCGGCGGGAATAATGTCGGGATAGGCTCGGATTCTTGGCACTTCGACATGACGTTGTCGGAAGCTAAAGAAGTCTACGACTATCTGATGGGACTTCTTCCGCCAGGGAAACGCCCACCGGACGTACAGTTTCCTGATCGTCCGGAAAGCATCATCCTGAAGGGAGGAAAAATGTTCGACGTCATCAAAGAACGTTCGTACTTCGATGGCGGCCTGTTCGGCGGGAACTGTCTTTCCTATCTTTTACGTTCTTTGCCGGCCTAGCCGCACCAATCAACCGCCCGGTACTTTGTACCGGGCGTGTGTTATTTTATAGGGATATGCAACGGACACTTATCGGAGAGCTGGGGCAGCACGTCGGCGAGACGGTTTCGATATCGGGCTGGGTGGACGTCCGCCGCGACCAGGGGAAGATGGTCTTCTTCGACTTCCGTGACCGCACCGGTACGGTCCAAGGCGTCTGTCTGCCCGGCTCGCCCGCGCTCGAGACCGCCAAGGAGGTGGGGAAGGAGTATGTGCTCCGCGTCGAAGGCGTCGTGAACAAGCGCCCGGAGAAGAACGCGGTGGCAGGGAAGGTGAACGGCGACATCGAGCTCGAGATCAAAGGGATCGAGATCCTTAATCCGTCCGAACCTCTCCCGTTTGATATTTCCGAAGACACGAGCGGAATCGACGAGCACGTCCGCGCCGAATACCGTTATCTCGACCTGCGAAGCGCGCGCATGCAGAAGAACATGCGGTTACGGAGCGAATTCATCCGCCGCTGCAGGGAGTTTCTCTTCAAGAACGACTTCGTCGAGATCGAGACGCCGCTCCTGACCGAGTCGACTCCTGAGGGCTCGCGCGATTTCGTCGTACCTTCACGCCTCAACCCTGGTAAGTTCTACGCGCTTCCGCAGTCGCCGCAACAATACAAACAACTCCTCATGACCGCCGGCTTCGAGCGCTACTTTCAGACCGCGCGTGCCGTTCGCGACGAGGATCTCCGCGCCGATCGCGGCTTCGAGCACACGCAGGTCGATATCGAGATGTCTTTCGTCGAGATGGAGGACGTCATGAACACCGTCGAGGCGATGATTACCGAGACGGTCGAAGCGATGGGCTACACGATCAAGGAGAAGCCGTTCCCTCGTATCTCGTACAAGGACGCGATGGAGAAGTACGATGCCGACAAGTTCGACTTGCGCACGCCGGAAGAGAAAGAAAAGGGCGTCCTCGCCTATGCATGGGTAGTGAACTTCCCGTTCTTCGAGAAGACTGACGAAGGAGGTTGGACTTTCACGCACAATCCGTTCTCGATGCCTATCCCCGAACACGTGGACTGGCTCATGAAAGGAGAACACGTCGATGAGATTCTCACGACGCAATACGACCTTGTCTGCAACGGCTACGAATCTGGCGGCGGCTCGATCCGTGCGCACAAGCCGGAGATCCTCGAAGCCGTGTACAAGATCATGGGCATGACGGGGCAAGAGCTTGAAGAGCGTATAGGACACATGCTGAAAGCCTTCAAATTCGGCACACCGCCTCACGGAGGCATTGCGCTCGGGGTCGAACGCAACATCATGAACCTCACCGGCGAAACCTACCTGCGCGAAGTACAAGCATTCCCCATGACTCGCGGAGGACAAACGGCCGTCATGAAAGCCCCGAAACCGCTCTCTGAAAAACAGCTCGCGGAACTTCATCTCGCCATCACTCCTGATGCCACCGACCATACCTAAGACAGGATTCAGTATCCAGACCGAGGCCTATCAGGGTCCCTTCGAGCTCGTGCTCGACCTTATCGAGGCGCGCAAGCTCCTGGTCAACGACCTCGCCCTCGCTTCTATCACCGAAGATTTCATCGCGCATGTTCGCGCGCAGGAAGCCTTCCCGGTCGAGGAGACCGCGAACTTCATCGCGATTGCTGCGACCCTCCTTCTCATCAAGTCGAAGTCCCTCATCCCCGATCTTACGCTCTCTGAAGAAGAGGATGCCGATGTCGAGGACCTGAAGCGCCGTCTTGAGGCGTATGAGAAGGTGCGGGGAGCCGCTCGTGAGCTCGGCCGCGTCTTCGGGAAGACGCCGTTATTCCCGGCAGGGGAGCGCGCTGTCGAATCTTTCTTCGTTCCTTCACGCGACTTCACGGCCGACGAACTCGCCGAGGCACTCGCGCGCGTCCTCGCCACCCGTGAGGCGGTCGAGGCGCTACCCGAGGCGAAGGTCAAGCCGATGGTCACCATCGAAGAGATGATGGACACGCTCGCCAAACGCGTCCAAAGCGCGATGACGCTCTCGTTCCGCGAATTCACGGGAGAGAAGAGAGAAAAAGTCGAGATCATCGTCTCCTTCCTTGCGCTTCTCGAGCTCGTGAAGGAGGGCGCTGTCGCCGCCGAACAGGCAGATCGGCACGGCGACATCCGTATCAGTCACACCGCCGCCTCTTCCGTCCCGCGGTACGGCTAAGCGCCCGCTTCCGTGGTATTATGGCGCTAATGCTCACCCCGCCTGCCGCCGTACTCGCCCTTCTCTTCGCCTCCGGCGAGCCGTTCGAAAAGAAACGGCTCGCGTCGCTGCTCGACATCAAGGAGACCGAGCTCGCGGTCGCACTGCGCGCCCTTGAGGGCCAGCTGCGCGGGAGCGGCCTCACGCTCGTCGAGACCGATAGCGAGGTCGAATTGCGCACGGTGGCTGAGGCGGCAGATATCGTGAAGAAGTTCCGCGAGAGTGAGCTCTCCCGCGACCTGGGGAAGGCGAGCCTCGAGGCGCTCGCCGTCATCGCATACCAGGATGGCGCGACGCGCGGCGAGGTCGACTGGGTACGCGGCGTCAACTCTTCAGCCTCGCTCAAGACGCTCCTCCTACGCGGCCTCATCGAGGGAAGGGAGGACTCGAAGGATAAGCGGCGCATCCGCTACTCGCTCACCACCGAGGCGCTCGCGCACCTCGGTGCGAGCTGCGCCGCCGACCTGCCCCGAGCTGCCGAGCTCGGAGCCGGAGCGCGAGCAGTCATGGAGGAATCCACAGGCGCGACTGCGTCCGACGCCTTAGAATAAGAGGATACGCCTATGGACTCCGAAGAACTCAAGAAAGTCGCCCAGCGCGCCCGCTTCATGCGCGAAGCCGGCTTCGCGCTCCTGCTCGCATCGCTCCTCCTCGCGCTTATCATCTTCCTTCCGATCTTAGGAGTCGCGAAGAAGATGCCGCTCGCCCCAGCCGCTACCGCGACCTCGACCGCGTCCGGCTCTTTCGCCGATGTCCCGATCGAGGCGAAGGCCGCGATCGTCTACGACCTCGCCACCGGCAAGACGCTCTATGCGAAGAACGCTGACGCCCAGCTCCCGCTCGCGTCTCTGACCAAGCTCCTCACCATGTATGCCGCCTTCAAGGAGCTCTCGCCGACCACGCCGATCGCCATTCCCGAAGACGCCACGCATCTGAGCGCACCACACGCCTTCAAGGCTGGGCAGACGTTCCGTTTGGAAGATCTCGCGCGGATCACGCTTACGGCCTCGCTTAACGACGGGGCGACCGCGATCGCAGAAGCGACCGCCGCGCACGAGGAACGCTCACTGAGCACGATGCTCGCGAGCGTCGCAACGGGCCTCGGCCTCGCGCAGACCTATGCCGTCAACGGGAGCGGGCTCGACGTGAACACAGCGGTTTCCGGCGGTTATGGCTCCGCGCACGATCTCGCGCGCCTCGCCGGTGCGCTCGTTGCCGAAGCGCCCTCGGTCACCCTCGCGACCACGAGGAACACCGCGCAGGCCGTCTCCCTGGAAGGAACCGCCTTCAACGTTAAGAACACCGACCCGATCGTCGACAATGTCCCGAACCTCCTCCTCTCGAAAACCGGCTATACCGACCTCGCAGGAGGGAACCTCGCGCTCGTCTTCGACGCGGGGATCGGACACCCGATCGCCGTCGTCGTCCTCGGATCCACGGAGAAGGCGCGCTTCACCGACGGCGCCGCACTCGTCGACGCGACCTTGGCGCACTTCGCAGGCGTCACGTCCCTCTAGCCTATGATCGCAGCCAATATCCTCAAAGTGCTCGTCCCGGCAGCGATGTCCTTCGCGATCGGCATCCTCGGCGCGCCGCTCCTCGCGCATTACCTCTTCAAATACAAGGTCTGGAAGAAGACGACCGGGAAGATGGCCCTCGACGGAAAGCCGGCGGTCGAATTCGAGAAGTTACGCGCTTCAGGCGAGACTCGCGCTGATACAGAGACCAGGACTCCGCGCATGGGCGGCATCCTGATCTGGGCAAGCACCGCGATCGTAACGTTCGGTCTCTGGACACTCGCGAGGATGTTCCCGATCCCGCTCTTCGAGAAGCTCGACTTCCTTTCCCGCAGCCAGACCTGGATCCCGCTCTTCGCGCTTCTTGCCGGCGCCTTCATGGGCTTCTTGAACGACCTTTTTGACGTCCGACCCTCTGGCGAGCGAGGCGTACGGCTCCGTACGCGGCTCGCTTTCGTCACGATCGTCTCGACTTTCATCGGCTGGTGGTTCTACGCCAAGCTCGGCATCACCACGATCGGGATCCCGGGGGACGGGACCCTTGCGATCGGCGTACTCGTGATCCCGCTCTTCGTCCTCGTCACGCTCGGACTCTATGCCGGCGGCGTCATCGACGGCATCGACGGCCTTTCAAGCGGCGTCTTCAGCGCGATCTTCATGGCCTACGCGGGCATCGCCTACTTCCAGAACCAGGTCAACCTCGCCGCCTTTTCAGCGACTCTCGTCGGCTCGATCCTCGCCTTCCTCTGGTTCAACATTCCGCCGGCACGCTTCTGGATGACCGAGACCGGCACGATGGGACTCACCATGGCGCTCGCGGTTGTCGCCTTCATGACCGATACGCCAGGCGGCGGCTTCGGCATTGTCGCGCTCCCGATCATCGCGCTCCCGCTCGTCGTCACGGTCCTCTCGAACATCATCCAGGTCGCGTCGAAGAAGTGGCGAGGGAAGAAGGTCTTGCGTATCGCACCTTTGCATCACCATTTTGAAGCGATCGGCTGGCCTTCCTATAAGGTGACCATGCGCTACTGGGTCATCGCGATCATGGCTGCGATCGTCGGCATGACCGTCGCGCTCCTGAAATGACATGAGGTTCTTCTCCGGCGACCGCGTCTTCCTCACGCTCTTTCTCGTCGCAGCATTCGCAGGGCTTGCGATCTTCTCATCCGCGGCGCTCGGCCTCCTCGCACGGGAAAGCGGCTCGGTCTCGAAAGACATCCTGCTCCAGGCTGGCGTGGGCCTCGGGCTCGGCCTCGCGGCGCTCGCGGCGACACGCGCCGCCCCGTTCTCCTGGATCAAGCGTTACGCGCCGCATATCTTCGTCGCGACCTTCTTCCTCACCGCACTCGTCTTCGTCCCCGGCATCGGCTTTCATGCTGGCGGCGCGACCCGCTGGATCAACGTCCGCTTCACGACCGTCCAGCCGGCCGAGTTTCTGAAGATCGGCTTCGTCTTGCTCCTCGCCTGGTGGCTTGCGCCGCGCGCAAGGCAGCTTAAGGATCTGAAGAAGGGCCTCCTGCCGTTCGCTATCATGCTCGCCCTCCCGGGATTGTTGCTCCTCGCCCAGCCAAATACGTCGACGACGATCCTGCTCGTCCTCACCGGCAGCGTGATGTACTTCGCCGCGGGAGCACCGTGGCGCGACTTCGGCATCCTCGCGCTCGTCGGCATCCTCGTCTTCGGCGCGGTCATCCTCGTACGCCCCTACGTCCTCCAACGCGTCGAGACCTTCTTTAATCCTTCGGCCGACTCCCTCTCGAGCGGGTACCAGATCCAGCAATCGCTCATCGCGATCGGATCGGGCGGCGTCCTGGGACGCGGCTTCGGCCAGAGCGTGGAGAAGTTCAACTACCTGCCTGAGCCGGACGGCGACTCGGTCTTCGCCGTCTTCGCCGAGGAGACCGGCTTCGTCGGCGCGATCATCCTGCTCGCGCTCTTCATAGCGCTCGCGGCACGGGGCATCGTCATAGCCGGCAACGCGCGCGACCTCTTTGGAGGCCTTCTCGCGCTCGGCTTCTCCTTCCTCATCATCCTGCAAGCGTTCATCAACATCTGTGCGATGCTCGGCATCATCCCGCTTACGGGCCTGCCACTGCCGTTCATCTCGCACGGCGGCACTGCGATCGTCGCCATCTTCATCATGTGCGGCCTCATCCTCAACGTCGCCGCACAGCGGAAAACATAATATACTGTTCCCATGACTATCGGATTCACTGGGGGAGGGACGGGCGGGCATTTCTATCCGATCATCGCCATCGCCGAAGCCTTACGGGACGTCGTCCGCGAAGAACATCTCATCGAGCCGACCTTCTACTATCTCGCGCCCGACCCCTTCGACGAGAAGGCGCTCTTCGAGAACGGCATCGCCTTCATCCGCATCCCAGCAGGGAAGGTGCGCCGCTACTTCTCGCTCAGGAACGCAAGCGACCTGCTCCTCACCTTCGCCGGAACACTGAAGGCGGTCGGTACGCTTTTCCACATCTACCCGGACGTCATCGTCTCGAAGGGCGGTTACGGCAGCGTCCCGACCCTGCTCGCCGCGCGGCTCCTGCGCATACCCGTCATCATCCACGAATCGGACGCGAAGCCGGGCCGTGCGAGCCTCCTCGCCGCTCCGTTCGCGAAGAAGATCGCCATCTCCTTCGAGAGCGCGGCCGACTACTTCCCGGAGA
>JAJYHF010000045.1 GCA_021784875.1 bacterium | reverse complement strand
CGCGGCTATGGAGCGCGAATATCACCAGGCGATCGGCTTCTATCTCGAGAAGCCGCCGCGACACAAGGTGGTCGGGGTCGAGGTGAAGGGCGTCGCCGAGGTTCCGGGCCTGCCGCTCCCTTTGAAGGCCGTCTCGGACCTCGTCGTCGAGTCGCGCCTCGAGAAGGGCGCCTTGGATATCGTAGACCATAAGTTCGTCGCGTCCTTCAGTCCGGGCGGAGGGGACAAGACCCTCTTCGCGCTCCAGGCCATCTTCAACTATCACGTCGCTCGCGCGCTCTACGACAAGCCCGTGCATCGCTTCATCGTCTATGAATGCAAGAAGACGAGGAATGCCGACGGCCGCCCGCAGCTCCGGCGCTACGTCTACGACTACCGCTCCCGTGCCGAGGACTTCGCGCTCTTCGAGCGGCTCATCAAGGATGCGACCGCCGAGCTCGCTCGAGAGCGTGCCTGGCTCCCGAATCCCTCCGACCTGTTCGAGGGCGAGCACTCCTTCGATCTCTATCGTCTCGGCTTAGTGGATGACAATTAATGCCCAAGCGCCTGACTGATGAGCGCTTTGACGGCGTCGTAGGAGTAGGCGCCGGACATGACGATGGGCGGCTGGTTCGGGGCGAGGATGAGGGAGTAGGGCGTGCCGTGCGCGCCGGTATCCAAAGCGTTCTGCCGATCGGCTTCGATGCGTGCGGCGACGGTCGAGGAGGCGTTCTGATAACAGGAGGCGAAGGCGTCGCCCGGGACGCCGGCTTGCGCGGCGAGCGTGCCGAAGTCGCTCGGGTCAGCCGGCTGGTGCGCATAAAGCTCGTCCGCGAACTTCCAGAATGCGTCGTTACCGCCTGCGACTGCGGCGCACTCGGCTGCTTCGGCGAGTTTCATCGCGTCGGGGTGAATCTCGGTGAGCGGGAATTCGCGGAATACCACTGCTACCTGGCCGTTTGCATCCTGTTTCGCGGCAGGCAAGCCTTGATCCGAGACGATCTGCTCGAGTGTCTGGTCGAAGGTCTTGCAGTAGTCGCAGTCGAAGTCGGCATATTCGATGATCTTCACGGGAGCGGCTGGATCGCCGAGGATATGGTCGCTTGTCGTGACCGGGCGGACAAGCGCGGGGTTCCCGGTTGAAACCGACGGTGCGACGTGGCGCTCGGTGATATAGACGGCGACCGCAACGATGACGCCGCCGAGGATGATCGCGATCGGGATGGTGAATGAGGTCTTCTTCATAGCTGGAGCGCGTGCGTCATCACCGGCGTTGCAGCAAGCTCTTCCCAGCCCGAGGTGTCTATCTTGAGCTCGCGGATGTCGCGAAGATCCTTGTACTTGAGTGCATCGTGGGCGAGCGCATAGTCATAGAGTTCGCGCGTGAGGCGGACGTCCTCGATGCAGTACTGCCGCACCTGGTCATGCTTGCCCTCGCGCCACCAATCGCCGGCTTTCAAGCCCTCGCCCGTCTTGCCGCGGCCGAGGGTGCCCTCAGCGAGCGACTGGAGGCGAATGCGTCGCCCGAGCGCCTTCTGCACCTCGACGAGGAGGTCGAGCGAGCGGATACGCGAGAGGTCGCCGGGGTAGTAGCGATTCAGGAGCGGGATGTCGAAGGTGTCGGAGTTGAAGCCGATGAGGAGGTCGGCACGCTCGATGATCGGCCAGAGCTTTGGGAGCTCTTCGCGGGAGAAGGACGAGTATTCGCCGGTCTCTGAATCGTGGATCGCGACGACGATGAGCTCTTGTTCAGCGACGTCGATGTGCCCGCGCACGTTCGAGTCGGAGATGGATTCGATGTCGAAAGTGATAGCCCTCATAAATAGGCTCTAGCTGCCTGCCCGCAAGCGAGCGGGCAATTCAGTGAGCGGGAGACCGGCTTCTTCGCCGGTCGCGAGGATCTTCAGCCGGGCTTGGTTGTTCGCGATTTCATCCTTGCCGTAGGCCATGAAGAGCGGGATGCCGCGCTTCACGGCATCCTTGATCTGATCGCCGAGCGACTTCTCGGTGAGGTTGACGAAGATGCGGCCACCCTTATCGCGGAGCGTAGCAGCAAAGGCTTGTGCGGCGGGAATGTCGCCCGGCGAAGGCGTGCCGAGATAGAGCTGCGGGGCACCATCGTCTGCGGAGATCGGGAGCTGGTGCGTCTTGAGGAAGTCGGCGAGCGTGACGTCGCCCATACCGAAGCCGACGGCCGGGATGGGATCGCCGCCGAAAAGAGCGACGAGCTTGTCGAAACGTCCGCCGCCGAAGAGAGAGCGAGGATTCGCCGGATTCGTGTCATAGACCTCGAAGACGATGCCGGTGTAGTAGTCGAAGCCGCGCGTGATGCTCGCGTCGAAGATGACGTTGCCGACTCCGCGCGCCTTCAAGGCGTCGATGGCGTCGAGGAGCGTGCGTTTCTCCGCAGCGACTGCGGGCGCTTGTCCGGCGTCCTCGATGATGGCGAGGGGATCCTTGCTGGTGATGGCCGACTGCGCGGCCCTGAACTCCTCGGGAGTCATCTTGGCCTTCTTGTCGAGGAGGTGCAGGTAGCGCTTGACGCTCTCGCCTTTGAGCTCCGCTGCGGCGCAGGCTGCGTCGAGGAGGATGCGCGAATTGATGCGGATGATGAAGTCGCTCTCTTTCGCGCCGAAGGCCTTCAGGAGCTCGGCAGCGAGCATGATAATCTCGAGGTCGGCCTCGCCTGCGGGTGCGCCGACGAGATCGACGTTGAGCTGGTAGTGCTCCCGCAAGCGGCCCTTCTGCGGCCGCTCGTAACGGAAGACGTTCGGGATCGAGAACCAGCGAGCGGGGAGCGGGAGTTCGCGGCGCTTCGCGGCGATCATACGGGCGAGCGTCGGCGTCATCTCGGGGCGCAGGGTGACGCGCCGGTCGCCGCGGTCGGTGAAGGTGTAGGTCTGCTCGTTGACGATCTCCTCGGAAGTCTTCGCTTCGTAGAGTTCCGCGCGCTCCAAGGGCGAGGCGTTGTACTCCTCATAACCCCAGAGTGCGAGGGTCTGTCGCAGGCGTGCGAACATCGCTTGCATGCGGGCCCAGTCGGTGGGGTAGAAGTCGCGGACGCCTTTATACGGATCGGTCGAAAGCTTGTCAGCCATTACGGCCATTCTACTACAATCACGCGCGGAACGCTGTATTGGTCGGGGAGGATGGAGGCGGAGAAGCCTTGAGCAGTGAAGAGCGCGCGAGCTTCTTCGGCGTGCGCCTCGTCACATTCGATCCAAGCCCGGCCGCCCGGAGCGAGTCGCTGCGGGAGTTCTTCGGCGATGCGGCGGATGAGAGCGAGTCCATCCTCGCCCGCATAGAGCGCACGGGTGGGCTCGTGGTCGGCGACGCTCGGATCGAGTATACGACCCTCGGGAATGTAGGGCGGGTTCGCGGCGATGATATCGAAACGCATCTCGGGCGGGAAAGGCTCAAAAAGGTCGCCGATGAAGAGATGTGAGCGAGCCTCGTCGAGGTCGTTCTCACGTATATTCTTATGAATAGTCGCTTCATGCATGGGATCAATCTCTCCGAAAAATACTTCGGCGTCGGGAAGCGTCTTCAGTGCGGCGCAGCCGATCGCGCCGGAGCCGGCGCAGAGATCCAAGAAGCTCCGGCGACGCGGGTTCGGGAGACGCGTCGTCCCGCCCAGCGACGGGACGCGCTTTCCCTCGCCCTCGCGAATTTCGGCGCAGCTGCCCTTCGGCGCCGAAATTACCATGCCGCTTCGGGCTGCGGATACTCCCGAACCCGCGTCGCCTCCGCCAGAGAGAGTGTTCAAAAGCTGTTCTGCCCACCATTCAGTTTCCGGTCGAGGAATCAGCGGGTGCGAGTCGAGAGAGATCTTCAGGCCGAGGAAAGGCTGCCAGCCGATGACGTACGCGAGCGGTTCGCCAGTGGCGAGTCGCTCGCAGTCGTGAGCGAAGCCGGGCGCGCTCGCGTCGCCAGCGTATTTCTCCTCAAGAAGACGTCGCTCGTCGCTGGTCATGACGATACGCTAACACAAAAAGGACCCGCCCGCGCGAAAGCGCGGGCGGGTCCTTTCCAGGGTCGGATCTCTAGTATCCGCCGCGGTTGAAGCCGCCGCCGAAGCCGCCTTCGCGACGCGGCGGGCGCTCACCCTGCGGGCGGGCGAAGGAGACCGAGAGCGTGCGCCCGTCGAGATCCTTGCCGTCCCAGCGATCGATCGCCGCCTGGGCCTCCGCCTCGGAGGCCATCTCGACGAAGCCGAAGCCGCGCGAGCGGCCCGTCATGCGATCGCTGATAATGCTCGCGGACACGACCGTACCAGCCTCCTCGAAGGCCTTCTTGAGATCGTCTTCCGTCGAGCGGTAGGGGATGCCGCCCACATAGAGCTTGTTCCCCTGAACACTTGCGTTGCTATCCATTGTGGATGTAGTGAACCGGTTAACCTCGCCGAAACTGAACACTCAGGAGCGGTAGCGCCGAAGGTCGAATACTCTGCGAGTGATAGTAGTATGACAGAAGTTGTGTTATCATGCAAGGGTGTTGGGGATAACGAGAGGACGGCCGTCCTTCATGAAGCCTTAATCCAAGGACCCGTATTGTCGAAAACATATGAAATTACTGCTTATCGAAGACGAAGCGCAGATTGCAAATTTAGTAAAAGCCGGCCTCGAACGGGAGGGGTACGCCGTCGACTGGATCGCGGATGGCCTGGAGGGCCAGAGGCGTATCGAGCTTTATCATGGCGATTATGACCTGGTCATCCTGGATCTCATGCTCCCGGGCAAGAACGGTATCGAGATATGCAAGGATGTCCGTACCAAGGGCATCTCGACGCCGATCCTGATCCTGACCGCGAAGAGCTATATCGACGATAAGGTGTCGGCGCTCGAGGGCGGCGCTGACGACTACCTGACGAAGCCGTTCGACTTCAAAGAGCTCTTTTCCCGGGTCAAGGCGCTTCTGCGCCGGCCGAAGGATCGGATGACGCTCGAGCTCGTCGCGAGCGGTATCGTGCTGAACCCGAGTTCGCGGCGGGTGACTCTCGACGGCGAAGAGATCAGCCTGACGCTGAAGGAATTCGGCATCCTCGAATATCTCATGCGCCATGCGAACCAGGTCGTGACGCGGGACGATATCCTCTTCAGCGTGTGGGACTTCCATTTCGATTCTTTCAGCAACGTCGTCGACGTCCACATCAACCATCTGCGCAAGAAGCTGAACCGGGGGAACCGGGGAGACATCTTGGAGACCATCCGCGGCGTCGGGTATCGGATCAACGCGACGACCGAAGAACACGTACTGAAGGCCTGACCGAGAAGCGGCTAGCGGCTCTCGGTGTTGCGTGCCTCCATCCCTTTCGTGGGGACCGTGACGAAGAAGGTCGTGCCTTTCTGTTCCGGCGTCTTCTTCTTGGATTTCTTGCCGGTCGCGTCGAACGCACGCCGGGAGGGCGATTCGCACCACACGCGGCCGCCGTACTGACCGACGGCCGCCTTGACGATATAGAGACCGAGGCCGGTGCCCTTCACCTTGCTATCGGTCTCCACCCGGAACAGCCGGTCGAAGACCTTAGCCTGCTGGTCTTGGGGGATTCCCTCGCCTTGGTCGGAGATAGCTATGACGGTCTCTCCTTTCTTCTTGATAGTCTCGACGAGGATGGTGCCGCGGAGCGGGCTGTACTTGATCGCATTCGAGAGGAGGTTCTCGAGGACGATCCACATGAGCCGCCGGTCGATCTTCATCGGCGGGACGTCGCCATATGCCTTCTTCACCGTTATGTTCCTCTCGCGCGCGAGGATGGCGCTTTCGCGAATGAGCCGATCCAAGGTCTTTACGATATCCGTCAGTTCGGGATTCACGACGAGCGTCCCCAGTTGGATCCTCGAGATGTTCAGGAGCGTTTCGATGGTGTCGGTCATGTCCTTGATCCCGTCGAAGGCGATGTTGAGATATTTCCGCTGTTCTCTTGAAAGCGTTTCGCCGAGGTGATGGAGCAGCGTATCGATGGAGAGACTGGCGCTCGTGAGCGGTGTCCGCAGCTGGTGCGAGGCGAAGGAGATGAATTCGTTCTTCGCCTGGTCGATCTTCTTTTCCTCGGTGATGTCCCGCCACACGATCGCGGCTCCGAGCGTCTCTCCGCCGACGATGAACGGCGTAGCATGAACCGAGAGCGGGATCTTCCGCAAGTCCTTGCGATTGACCAGATGGAAATCCGATGACGAGAATGTCGGCCGCTCGGTGCCTGACTTGTTCGTGAGAGCGATATATCCCGGACGGTCTTCCTTGGCGACCTTCCGTCCTGAGTCATCGAAGAGAGGAACCACATCGTCAAGTTCGCGGCCGAGGAGCTCCCGCGCGCGCAGGCCGGAGAGCTGCTCGACTGACTCATTGAGGTAGGTGATTCTCCCGCTCGTGTCGGCCACGAGGATACCGTCGGTGATGCTGAGGAGCAGGGCATCGTCGAGCGCCTTTCCTTCTTCGATCTTCTTCGCGTATTCCGCCTGCTTGCGCTCTGCCTCCTTGTACGCGCTGATATCGCGCATGATTGACGTATAGAAACGCTCCCCGCTGATCTTCCAGGTCGAAGACGATATCTCGACCGGGAATCGCGTCCCGTCCTTCCGCGTGCCGTACATCTCGGCCGGTGCGCTCTCCGCGGCCGGCAGGCTGCCTTCGGGCCCGAAGAAGAAAGGGGTACCCGTGGCCTCCTCCTTCGTATAGCCGAACATCTTCTCCGCTTCCTTGTTCCAATACACGATATGACCCTTCTCGTTGATCGTCATGAGGCCGCTTCGCAGCGACTCGACGACGGTGCGGAACTTCTGTTCGCTTTCCTGCAGCTCCGATTCTCGGGCCTTGGATTGTTCGAGGGCAACACGCAGCTCGACCTCCTTGTCCTTGATACTCTTCAGGAGCAACCGATACGGGTCCTTGAAGCCGATCACCACCACCGCGCGATAGAGGATATAAAAAGCGATGACGTCGATCAGCGAGCCGGCGAAATGAAGGGCGTCATAGCTGCGTACCGAAGAGAAAAGCAGGATGGCGGAGATGAATTCCGCTCCCGTGAACGCGCTGAGCGCGAAGAACAGCCTTCGGTCGAACGCTTTCCGCTCGCGCGCGAGAAGCAGGAACGAAGCGACGAGTATCACGGAGATGGCGAGCCCGACCCCTTTCGCGATAAGAGTCGGCGTGTCAGTCGCGACGATCGCAGGGAACAGGTGCAGGGAGAACACGATGGCTATCAGGAAGATGAACGCAGCCGTTTCCGCGATGAAGAGGGAGTATGCCTCCAGCCGTTTCTTCGTGAAGAAGGGGGCGACGAAAAGGGCGCCGGCGAGCAGGAGCCGGGACGCGATCGAGAGCTGGGCGGCCGTCTCGCTCGCGACGCTTCCGGCCACCAGTACGCCGCTGAAGAAGAGGAACTCGAACGCGCTTATGAGCGCGACGAAGAAGAATGAGATGCCGAGGAAGAGGAGGTAGTCGTTGCCGAGCTGGTCCCAGGTGTTCCAGACGATGATGAAGATGAACAGCATCACCGTCATGGTGAAGAACTGGACTACTCCTTGGAATAAGGGCAAGTCATATAGCCCGATGAAGGCGACCGTCGTGAACAGTAGCGCAGCGACAGCCGTGGGGAAGCCCTCCTTCAGGATGGCCTTGATTCGCGCGACGACACCTTGCGCTCCGCCCGGTATCATGTCTTGCATAATATCTGGTTTACCAGAAAAAGCAAGACCCCCGAGGAACGGGCAACGCCGGGCGAACTAGCGGAAGAAGACGGGCAGGAGAAGGGTGGCGATCATGCCGAGCGCGAGCAGGACGACGATGATGATCACGAGAATGCGTTTCATCGGATCATGATACCATAAGAGGTTCCGCTCCGGCAGGAACTCCGGTTTCGCTCAGCGCTCCGGGCCGCTCGGCCAAGTCTTACTACCGCGAAACCGGAGTTCCTGCCGTCGCTGTCGCTGGGCGGATCTGGATGAGCGAGGCGGAAACGCTGCCGTCGCTGTTGGTCGTGCCGGAGACGATGACGTTCGTGCCAGCCGAGATGTCGCCCATCGAGCCCTGGACGCTCTTGCTCACGGTCGTATCGGGCGTGACGAGGACGATGTGCGAGCTGCCATCGCGCGTGTTGAGCGTCACGCTGCCCGAATCCTTCGAGACGATGGTACCAGCGAGCATGCCGGCTCCGTTATTCCCGCCTCGCGTCGCGAACGTGCCATTGCCGCCCTGGAAGCTGCCCCGAGAGAACTGCGCTGGCGCGGCTGCGGCGCCGTGCGGGATGAAATAGCCGATCCCGCCGCCCACGAGAAGCGCGATGATGCCGATAACGATGGTGTTCTTGGTCATAGGATGATTGTTATTGGTTTATTCATACCGCAGCGCGTCGATCGGGTTCAGGTTCGATGCACGGCGGGCCGGGTACCAGCCGAAGACGATCCCGATGCCCGCCGAGACGCCGAAGGCGAGGAGCACCGAGGAGAGCGTCACCTGCGCCTCGACGATCCCGAGCACCGAGACGAGATAGGAGACGCCCCAGCCGAGCAGGATGCCGATCCCGCCGCCGACGAAGGTGAGCGCCACCGCCTCGGCAAGGAACTGCGTGTTGATATCGCTTCTCGTCGCCCCGATGGCCTTCCGTAGGCCGATTTCGCGCATGCGCTCGGTGACGTTGGTGAGCATCATGTTCATGATGCCGATGCCGCCGACGAGGAGCGATATGCCCGCGACGGCGGCGAGCAGGGTGGTGAAGGTTCCCGTGACGCTCGAGGCGGCCGAGACGATGTCCGCTTGGTTGAGGATCGAAAAATCGGCCTTGGTTGGGTCGCTGATGTTGTGGCGGGAGAGAAGGAGTGCCGTGACGTCGTTCTGTACCTGCGTCATCGCGCCTTGTGTCGCGGCCTGGATGTCGATGGTCGAGAGATAGCGATTGCCGTTGCCGGCGAAATACTGAAGCGCGGTGCCGAGCGGGATGAATATCTCATCATCCTGGCTGCCGAAGCCCGAACCGCCCTTGGTCGACATGAGGCCGGCGATCGTGAACTGCATGTTGTTGATGCGGATGGTCTGTCCGACGAGGTTCGTCGAGGTGGCGTCAGAGCCGAAGAGGTCGGTCGCGACCGTCGAGCCGATGACGGCGACCTTCGAGAGCGTCGTGGACTGGCTGTCGGTGATGAAAGAACCCTGCGCCATGGAGATGTTGCGGATGCTCGCATAGCTCGCGTCTACGCCGTCGACGGTCGTGTTGGTATTCGCTCCGGCGACCGCGACCTGGTAGCGGCTTGAATATTCACCCGACACGGCGGTGACGTTCGTGACGCTCGCGACGGCCGCCTCGTCCTCCGGCGTGAGGGACCGTGCCGAACCGCGCCCGCTCGAGACGCCGAAGCCGAACTGCCGCGCGGCGCCTGGCGACACCATGAGCAGGTTGCTGCCGAGCGAATCGATCGACGCCGAGATCGAGTTCTGCGCACCCTGGCCGATCGCCGTGAGCGCGATGACCGAGGCGATGCCGATGACGATGCCGAGGATGGTCAGGCCGCTGCGCGCTTTGTTGGCGGAAAGGGCGGTATAGGTCTCTTCGACGAGGTCGTGGGTAGTCATACGGTCTTGGTATCGTCGTAAAGTCGCGTCTCCGCGGTCGCGTCGCGCGGAACGGGATTCTTCTCGTCGGAGATGATAAGGCCGTCGCGCAGGCGGATGATGCGGTCGGCGTGCTCGGCGATGTCCGGCTCGTGCGTGATGAGGACGATCGTGCGGCCGTGTTCGCGGTTCAGTTGCTGCAGGGTCCCGAGCACGATGAGCGAAGTCTTCGAATCGAGGTTGCCGGTCGGCTCGTCGGCCAGGATGAGGGTCGGGTCGTTCACCAGGGCGCGGGCGATGGCGACACGCTGGATCTGGCCGCCCGAGATCTGATTCGAGAGGTGCGCGAAATAGCGTTCGTCGAGGCCAGAAGCGATAAGCGACCGCTTGGCGCGTTCGGTGCGCTCCTCGGGCGGGACGTCATCATAGACGAGAGGCAAGACGACGTTCCGGAGTACGGTCGTGCGCGGCAGGAGGTTGAACGCCTGGAAGACGAAGCCGATCTTCTCTTTGCGCACGAGCGCGAGTTCGTCATCGGTCATCGTCGAGACGTCGCGGTCATCGAGGACGTAGCTGCCGGAGGTCGGCGTATCAAGACAGCCGACGATGTGCATCAGGGTCGACTTGCCGCTTCCCGAGGGACCCATGATGGCGACGAACTCGCCTTCGTCGACGGAGAAGGAGATCCCTTTAAGAGCCGTGTAGGCCTCATCGCCGGAACCGTACGTCTTGGTTATGTTTGTAAGCTCGATCATGATTATCCACCGGCGCGGAAGACGGCTGCACCGCCACGCATCGCACCGCCGCCTCCTGCTCCTGCGCGATTGAAGAGCGAGGGTGCGGACGGCTGGCTGCTTGCCGCGCTCGTTCCGGCGATCGTCTGTGTGACGACCTGTGCGCCCGCCGAGAGGCCGGACTCGACGACCGTGTTCGTGCCGTCGGTGAGACCGGTCGTGACGGGGACGCGCTTGGGCGCGACGACGGAGGTCGCTCCGGCGGGAGATTGGCTCCCCGCCAGAGGCGGATCGAAGACCTCGACATAGCTCGCGTTGCCGGCAGCCTTGATTGCTCCCGAGGATATGACGAGGCCGGTCTCGCTGCCGGTCTCGATGGCGGCGGTCACGCTCATGCCCGGCAGGACGCTCGCGTTCTCCGTGTCGAAGCCGATGACGACGTCATAGGAGACGACGCCCTGCGAGACGGTACCGGCGGTGTCGATCGAGGCGACCGTGCCGGCGATCGAGACATTCGGCAGCGCGTCGAAGGTGAGTGTCGCCTTTTGGCCGACCTTTATCTTGCTCGCGTCGACCTCGTTCACCGTGACTGCGGCGGTCTCCTGGTTCGTGACGAGCGTCGCCACGCTCGTGCCGCTTCCCGCCTGATCGTATTTCTTCACGCCGACCGAGGCGATCGTGCCGGCGAAGGGCGCCGTGACGGTGTAGTCAGCGAGCGTCTCCTGTGCGTTCGTGACCGCATCCTGCGCCTGCTGGAGCGAGAGCGCGGCTTGCTGGACCGTGAGCGCATTGCTGCCGCCCTCCGCGAGCTCGAGCGCGTTCTGCGCCTGCGCGAGCGCCTGCTCGGCAGAGACGAGCGAGCTCTGATCGGAGAGCACGTTCGCGAGATCGGTCGTCACGGTCGTCGTGTAGGTGTTCGTCGAAGTGAGGAGGCCGGAGAGCGTCGCCGAGGTGCCGAGATTGTAGAGGGAGTAGTCGCTCGAGACGCGGTCGAAGAAATCATGCGAGTCACGCACCGCATCCGCGACCGTCTCTACGGTCGCGTAGGTCGATTTCGCGAGCGCGAGGAGGTCGTCGTTCGAGATGGCGCTGTTCGTCGCTTTATAGGTGGTCGAGCCGCTCTGATAGGCATCGTAGGCGGCGGTGTAGGAGGTCTCCGCGGAATTCTTGTAGATGCCGATCGAGTCGTCGTGCGCGGAGACGAGGTCGGCGTAGGCGTCGATGTTCTCCTGATTCGCGCGGCCGGCGACGTTCGAGTCGTGGAGCGCGCTGTCGAGGCCGGTGACGACCGTATTGAGGTCGCTATAGACGCTCGCGATGGAGGCGTAGGCGTCGTCGTGCGCCTTCTGGAGTGCGATCTGCGCGGTCGTCACGTTGTTCTGCGCTACCGTGAGGTTGAGCGCCAAGGTCGAGGTCGCCGTCGTCTGCTTATAGGAGAGCTCGGCGTTCTGGAGCGAGAGCTCTGCGCTCCGGAGCGACTGCTCGGCGTCCGTCGCGTCGAGCTGTGCGACGACTTGACCCGCATACACACTCTGGCCCGGCGTCACGTAGACGCCGACGACCTCGCCCGAAGCCTTCGGCGAGAGGGTGAGAGTCTGCGAAGCGCTCACCTGGCCGGTCTCGGTGAGGGACGCGACGACCGTGCCGGTCGCGACCGTGCTCGTGACGTAACGCGGCGCGGTCGAGGGCGCGGTCGTCGCAGCGTAGGCGCGGTAGCCGCCATAGACGACGACGAGAATGACGATGGTCGAGATGACTTTATGCCGCTTCGCATACGAGCGGAACGAGCGCCAGGCCGATCCGGCGCGTTTGGGAGTATCAGTAGCCATGCGGTATCAGGTTAACGGTATTCGGTAAAGGGTATGTATCCTACTACGTCGCCGCCTTGACTTTCATTTCGCTGAGGGCCGGTCGGTTGCGGAGGCGGATGGTAGAGTGGAGAGCATGACCCAAGGCGAGGCGATTGAGATATTGAAGACGGGCGCGAACGTATTCCTCACCGGCGAGCCGGGGAGCGGCAAGACGCACACGATAAACGAGTATGTCGGCTGGCTGCGCGCGGCGGGTATCGAGCCTTCGGTGACGGCGGCGACGGGTATCGCGGCGACGCATGTGAACGGCATGACGCTCCACGCCTGGAGCGGGATCGGCATCGCGCGAGAGCTCTCGCCGGCGGACATCGATCGTATCGTCTCCAAGGAGCACGTCGCTCGGCGGATCGCGAAGGCGAAGGTGCTCATCGTCGAGGAGGTCTCGATGCTCTCCGCGGCGACCCTCGAGATGGCGGACGCGGTCTGTCGCGAGGTGCGGAGGGACGAGCGACCCTTCGGCGGGCTTGTGGTGATCCTCGTCGGCGACTTCTTCCAGCTGCCGCCCGTGTCTCGCGGCGAAGAACCGATGTTCGCCTATGCCTCATCGCTCTGGCGGGGGCTCAACACGATCGTCTGTTACCTTACCGAACAGCACCGGCAGGATGACGCAGATTTTCTCGACGTGCTTTCGGCCGTCCGGAGGGGACAGGTCGGGCAGGGGCATCGCGACGCGCTCGCGGAGCGGAGCGTCGGATTTTCGGCGTTGCCTGCGGATGCGCCGAAGCTCTTCTCGCACAACGCCGACGTCGACCGCATCAACGCGGAAGAGCACGCGAAGCTGCCGGGTAAGGTACGCGTCTTCCGCATGGGCTCTAAGGGTAAGGATTCGCTCGTCGAGGGGTTGAAGCGCGGCTGTCTCTCGCCCGAAGTTTTAGAGCTTAAGGAGGGTGCGGCGGTCATGTTTACGAAAAATTCACCGCAGGGGAAGTTCGTCAACGGCACGCTCGGCGTGGTGCAGGATTTCGATACTGAAGGATTGCCGGTCGTGAAGACGAAGAATGGCATGATCGTCCATGCGGAGCCGATGGAGTGGCAGGTCGAGGAACAAGGGAAGGTGAAAGCGAACGTGACGCAGGTCCCCCTGCGCCTCGCCTACGCCATGACGGTGCATAAGAGCCAGGGGATGAGCATGGACGCGGCAATCATCGACCTCTCGAAGGCATTCGAGTACGGCCAGGGCTACGTCGCGCTTTCGCGCGTGCGCTCTCTCGGGGGACTCCACCTGCTCGGGCTGAACGAGCGCTCTCTCGAGGTGCATCCCGAAGTCCTCTTGAAAGATCGCGATTTCCGCGCTGCGAGCGAGACGGCGGCGGAAACGTTCGCGACAATGGGCGCGGACGAGCGAGAGGAGCTTCAGAGGAAGTTCGTGAAGGCGATGGGCGGAGCGTGGCCTGAGGAGGGAGCGGTCGGGGATATGGAGACCCAGACCCGTGCCGGCGGAGCCGGCGCGGGGTTGCCCGGACGCCTCGCCGAGACGCTCGGCGTCGTGCGCGACGCGAGGGACTTGAAGAGCGCGGCCAAGGAGCGCGGGCTCACCATCAGTACCGTCGTGCGCCACCTCGAGGAGCTCGATGAGCTCGACCGGCTCTCTCACGCCGACTTCGCGCACCTTATACCGCCTGACGCCGCGGACGAGATTGCCGAGGCGCTCGCTTCTGATCGAAGCGGTCGTCTCGGCCCCGTCTATAGTGCGCTCAGGGGCCGCCACTCGTTCGAGACGATCCGCCTCGTACGATTACTTCATGGATGAAATGAAAAATCGTACTACCGCTACGGCACTGGATTGCAGGAGTCACAGATACCCAACTCGGCGAGTCGATCCAGATAGAAGAGAACGGCGTTCACGTATGCAGCATGGCTCCACATAAGAGGCGCGACCGAGCACTGACGGCCGTCCTTCGCGGAAATCTGTTCAGAAAGCACGCCGGAAGATTGGGCGTGACGGGCGACCCAGTCAAAGATACTGCGCACTTTCTCAAAATCCTCTTCTTTCCTCGCGCGGGCTGTGAGGAATTCCGCATACCAGAGGGTAGAGATGAACCACGGGTTTGATTGGCTATCCGTTGCATAGTAGTGGTCGTTCTCGTAACGGCCGATACCGCCATCGACCATAAGACGTCGTGCGACGGTCTCGAATGCGTCGACAAGCGCCGGATCATCGGGCTCAAGGACGCCGAAGAGGAGAAGGCCGTAGACGCTCGAAATGTCCGCAGTTTCGTCATGAGAGAACTGCGCCTCGTGTGTCGATTCGAGCATCTTCACGAAGCCGCAAGAATTGGAGGTGAGATGCTTCATGATGCCCGCTTTCACTTCGCGAGCTGTGGCGCGATAGAACGTATCCCGGTCCTCTTTGCCGAGGACTTTCGCACTGTCGGCTGCGGCCATGAGTGCGCCATAGACGGATGCGGCGGTGTAGGTTGAGACACCGCGACGTTCTTCCCAGAGATCATAGGAGGGGAGCGGAAGTCCGGTTGTACGGTCGCGGTAAGTTGCGAGGAAGTTCGCGGCTTTCTCAATGAGCGAATTGTAGAGAAGTTCGATAAACTCAAGATCCTTGCTGTGGCGGTAGTGCCGAGCGAGCGCCCAAATGACGATAGCGGTCTCATCCTCTTGGATGGGAAGTTGTGGTACGCCGTTTTGGATCCAGGGATGCCAGGACGAGCCGAGCGAACGATTGGGGAGGTACTTATGTAGGAAGTAACCGTCCGGGCTTATGACCGCATTGCAGAACTTGAAGAAACGCTCGGCGACGTTCGAGTCGCCGGCCCGGTCGAGCGCGAGCGCCGCGTACGCCGCATCGCGCATCCAGACATAGGCGTAGGTATCTTCGTCATACTTGAGAACCTCCTCGTCGGCTGACGCAATGATGCCGCCGTCATCATCGACATGAGCACGTATGAACATGAGTGATTTCTTAAAGAGCGCGACGGTCTCACTCGACATCCGGTAGAAATCCCACTGATAGCGGGTTACCCAAGCCCGCCAGAAGTCGCCGGCGGTCGCGATGAGGTGCTTGGGGGTCTTCTTGAGAGTGTACGTATTGAGCTCAAGAACGCTTTCAATCGATTCACCAGCGGCGAGCCAGTAGCGGATGACCTTCTCGTCATCCGGTTTATACGATTGATAAAAGCCGATGACCGAATCGATACTGCCGTGCTCGATCGGATTAAGGGAGAGCATCCCGTCTTCTGCGTCGCGGAAGGTGCCGGTCTTGCCGTCGAAACGCGACCGACCGATCGCGTACTCGTCGAAGGACGCGCCTTCGCAGAGGCCGTTTATAAGGAAGGCGCGCCTGCTCTTGTAGTGGATGACGGACTTAGCAGAGGGATCGAAGAACGCAGTGTCACCTCCGTGCGACTGGCCGACGCGGAACTCGTGTGCGAAGAAGATTTTAATCTCGCGCTGGTGCGCGGCGTGGTTCTTCACGGTGACCTCGCGGAGAAAGATCGCGCTCTCGTTATAGACGAGATCCTTGAAAGAGAGTGATACGTCGATGCCCGGATTCATCGCGGTGATACGGCTTTCGAGCGAGTCGTCTACACACTCGACGCTGATTTGCCAGCGCGGATCCTCGGAGAGCCAGGAGATCGCGCCATCTGCATAAACACCAATCCGATGAAGGAGACCGCCGGTATGATTCTCGAGCCCTGGGTGCGGATAATAGAGATCGGTCACCTCGCCGGAAGCATTGAGCGAGATGAGCAGGGAACCATTACCGAGAATGAGGGAACGCATGGTGATATCAAGGGGAAGGCAGCGCCTTCACACGCAATTCGAGATCCTTAAGAACATTCATATACGCAGTATACGCCTCGTATGGTGAGGCATAGGGGGAGAAATAGGCGTGCACGTCGCCGTCGGCAAACCACTTGGTGCACATATAATAGAAATGATCGGACGTCTGGAGACGTCGCCAGTCTTCAAGCAGCTCCGTGTCACGTGCGGCGAGTACGCGCCCCTCGAATCCGTATACCGTGCTGATCGCCGAGCGCTGTAAGTCATTGCCGACCCACGCGGTGAGATCACGGTCGGTATCGGCCCATGTGACCACTTGAGGAATGTCGATCTCGTCTTTCGGCTCATAAGCTGCGACGACCTCGGACGGCGTCTTGAAATCGAGGTCCGGATTTTTCAGAAGCTCGGCCGGGAGGTGCTCTAGAAAACTGAAGATTCCGGTCGATTCCCATTGGTGCTCGCCGAAGGTCTCGTAGTCCATGAAGAGGTTGATCGTATCGCCGGGTGTCGCTGAGACCCATTGACCGAATTTCTCGGTAGTGAGCGGCCATTCGCTCCAGTCTCGCGATGAGAACCGGAACGCGACGTCATCTGAGAAGCGGTAGTTCTTGAGAAGGAGACGTGTCGAGGATGCGCCTCGGGGGCGATAAATATAGTTCGGGCTCCTCCAGCCGAGCACTCGATCCCATCCTTCGGTGATGATGCCGGCATATCCGTGCTCATCGGCCCAGGTGCCTAAGTCGTTTCGATAAGAGAGCTCGGTATTGCGAAAGATGCGCGGCGTCGCACCGAACAGTCGCGAGACGAACGTGCGATGCTTTTCGACCTGTTTTTCAAACTCGGGGCGTGAATAAAAGAACGCGAGCGAATGGTAGTGCGTTTCCCCGAGAATCTCGACGCGGCCGGTCCGCACCATCTCTTGGAAGAGTGCAAGGGTCTCGGGCGCATCGCGCTCGAGCTGTTCAAGTACGATGCCCGAGAACGAAAGGGCCACTTTAAATTCAGGGTGTCGATTGAGGAGCCGCATCAGGAGTTCAGCCGTGGGCCGGTAGGATTTGTCGTCTACCTTACGCAAAATGCGACGGTTGTTGAGGTCGTTTCCTCCAGATTCATTGAAATATGCGTGGTCGTTGCCGATGTCGAAAAGCGAGTATCGCTTCACACGGTAAGGCTGATGGACTTGGAGATAGATGCAGATAGAAGTCATGGTCAGGTTGTGGCGAAGCCGTCCATGACGGCACGCAATCCGTCCGCTGTCTTGTTCCATGTGAGTACGGCCGCCTCGGCTATACTTTTCTTACTGAGTTCTTTCCGGAATTCGGGGGATTCGAGCACCGAAAGCATGAGATCGGCCATTTTTTCGATATCCCAGAAGTCGACTTTGAGCGCATGCTCGACTGCCTCGGCGACGCCGGATTGTTTCGAGACGATAACGGGCGTACCGAGGTACATCGATTCGAGCACCGTGAGCCCGAACGGTTCCGAGACCGACGGTACCACAAAAAGATCGGCGAGCTTGTACGCCTCATATTGATCGGCACCGCGTAAAAAGCCCGGAAAGAGGATCTTATCCGCGATGCCCATCGAAGCGGCGAGGTGCATCATTTGATGTTCCATATCGCCCGAGCCTGCCATGATGAAGAGTACGTCCGGATCATGGTCGATGACGCGCCGTGCTGCGCGTATGAAATAATCGGGGCCTTTCTGAATCGTGATACGGCCCAAGAAGAGTACGAGCTTGTAGCCGGCCTTTTTGAGCGCTGACAATCGTATGGTAGTGATGCCAGCGGCGGGCGCCGTCGTCTCGTCGATGCCATTATGCACGACATGCACCTTATCTGCAGGAACGGCATAACGGCTGGTGACCGCATGCTTCGTGCGTTCCGAGACGGCTACGACGCGGTCGGCGCGATGGAGCCCGTCATACTCCATCTGGGCGATGCGCGGGTCGGGGTTGTCGCCCGTGCGATCAAACTCGGTCGAGTGGATGTGCGCAATGAATGGCTTACCCGAGACCTGTTTCGCTTCAGCGCCTGCACCGAACGCGAGCCAGTCGTGCGCGTAGACGAAATCGTGCGGTTCTTTCTTTGCGATGGCAGCTCCGAAGCGTGCGTAGCGACGCGCCTCGCTGATGATATCCGAGCCGTAGACGGGCGTGCCGTCTTCATAGAGCAAGGCATCCTCTCGGCGAGTGAACGTCTTGCTTGAATCATAAGGAAGGACGGGAGAATTGAAGGCATATTTGATGTCGAAACGCTTCATGTCGACGGTCGCGTTATCGATATCGGCACTAATCATCTTGGCAAACGGCACAGCATCGGGGAGGCGTTTCGGCATCACGAACACGACGTCAACATCCTTGTCCGAGAGGGCTTTGGTTATACCGAGGCAGGCGACGCCGAGCCCGCCGCTGTTAAACGGGGGGAACTCCCAGCCGAACATGAGTACGCGGAGCCGCTTGCGTACGGTCGCGAGGACTGTTTTACCGGTCGGAGTGCGCGTGAAGAGCGCGCCCAGGACCGCGCCGACCACGAAGAAGGAGAAGAGGAGTGCGATGATGTAAATGAAGAAAAGAACGCTCATACGCAAGTGCCTCTATCGTAGCACTGCACGATCTGCACAGAGACAAGTTGTGCACTCCCGTGCTACGATGGGCGCCATGGAAGAGAGGCGTATGGATCAAGAGGGATCGACGGTTACGGAGGCGAAGACGATGACCGTCGACGGTATCGTTTACGAACGCTTTCCACTCAAGGTCCCGCGGCTCATCGAGTTTGGCGAACGGCTGGAGGACCTCTTCGAGCAGTTCGTCGTGCCGCACTGCCAGCCAGGGGATTGGGTCATGCTCTCGGAGAAGATCATCTCCGTCTCTGAGCGGCGCGTGCGGCATATCTCGACGGTGAAGGTGTCCTGGCTCGCACGCCTCGTCGAGAAGGGCGTGCTGAAGCATTCAAATATGACGGCCTGGTCGCGGCCCGAGAAGATCCAGGTAGCTATCGAAGAAGCCGGCGTCTGGCGGATCATCCCCGCGATGATTCTGGGCGGTATCGGCAAGCTATTCGGCATCCGCGGCGTCTTCTGGATCGTTGCGGGGAACCGCGTTTCGGAGATCGACGGCTTCATCCCTGAGGACATGTATCCCTACACCGAGTGGGCCGTACTCCCGCCGCCAGACCCGCAGGGCGTCTGCGAGCGGCTCGAGAAGCAGTTCGGGATCCCGGTCGCGACCGCCGACGCGAACTATATAAACGTGAAGGTGCTCGGCGTCTCCCCGGGCGTCGGGCTCAGCAAGAAGACCGTGCGGCTCATCCTGCTCGACAACCCGATCGGCCAAGGTGACAAGATGACACCCTTCGTCATCGTGCGCAAGGCAGGTGATTCAAAATAAATAACCGATT
>JAJYHF010000004.1 GCA_021784875.1 bacterium | reverse complement strand
AAAGAGGACATAAGAACGATACAGGCGAGTGTCACTTTTGACAGCGGGTCTATAGGGTATATATTAGGGGTATGAAGTTATCCACCCCAAAGGAGCCGACGGAGATCAAAAAGTGGATGGAGGATGTTCACTCCACCCTCTACAATGCCCCCGGCATCAACTGGGAGCCCGCCGTCGTATGGGCTGGGAATAAGCTCCCGAAGTACCTCTGGGATCACTGGAAGGACGAGCTGAAAACAAATGGATTTACCTGGCAGAAGTTCATGCGCCTCATGCGCTACCGGACGGACAATATCTTGCTGTGGTACAAGGGAGCGCTGCCGTGGCTGAAGCTCGTGGGCACGATAACTGAGATGGCGGAGGGGCCGCTCGGGAAGGAGTTGATAAAGAAATAGTCAATTCGGTCGGTACACTTCGATGAGTTCCGCACTGGGCGGGGGTTTGTAAGCTGCGGATAGCGTCTCGATATTCCGGCACTCCTCCGCTAGGTTGATGCGTGCTCGACGCTCGGCGTTTTCAATGCATGCGTTCTTATCGTTCCGGAAATAGCGACAGTCTACTAGGCGCGGTACGCGGTTCTTGATTTCGTCTATGAATTTCTATAGTCGGACGGGGTCACAAAACGCGATATCCGCCACTGCACAGGTGAATCCTTGATTGAGATGCTCAAGAAGCGAGACGAGATATTTGCTATCTGTGACCTCGGGAGAATCGTTACGAGCGTCAGCATGAAAGTCCTCGCAAATCCAGAAAGCATTGCCCATCGCCTCCCATTTCTTGAGAAGGTGTGATTTGCCGGAGGCAGGCAGGCCTATTACGACTACGAGTTTCTTCATCGTGCGCGACGAGGGCGAGCTTGGGTGCGCCGCGTACGAGGCATTACTTGGTGAGAGTCAAGAACCGCCACCCAGACACCCTTTATTTTCTGAAACGCCTCGGCGATCCGTTGCTGATTCCTTGCTCCCGTATTGTTGATTACCAGAAATACGCCATGCTCAGCGCCGTACCCTTTCATATACTGCTCCATGCTTTTGTACGACTTGGATTCCTCAAGGCGGTTGCCGCGTAGGTCGCTATTCGAGGTGAGTTTAACTTCGACAACAATCGGGCCAGCGAAGCCGTATTGAATGAGCAAGTCGGTCCGCTTGTCGTCGAGCAACTGCGACTCGCGTAATACCGTAATCCGGAATCCGCGCTCCAAAAACACGCCCTTAATCTGTGTCATCAAGGTCTTCTGTACGAGTTTCTCGTACTCCTGCCGACCGGAGGTGGAAATTGTGCGGTCGAGCACTGCATATGCACCTTCGTCCTCTATCCATCGGCGCAGGTCGGTGTCGAGCGCGTTCTGGACGTGTCGGAAGAGATCTGCTGAATTGCGGATTTTCTTGTCGTCGTGGGAACGGACGTCGTTATAGCGAGCCACCGCTTCAGAGATGGTCCTCGGTTTCCCCAAGTAGGCAAGGTATTCTCGGCGCAACTGCACCATGCGATGAGCGAGCCAGTTCGCTCCGTTTCGATCGCGCATACCCGCGATCTTCCCCTCAAGTGCTTGGAGCGGAGCATACGAGCGCTGTTCCTTCAGGTTGTCGAAGTAGGAATACACGATTCCCCAAAGGTAGGCGGAATACTCCTGAAATTCAGCGCCCCTCGCCCAGATATTCATCGCCTCCTCGAGGACGGCCAAGTATTCGTTCTCGTAGCCGGGGCGCTTGAGCTCCTTGAGCGGCTTCGCGAACTTCTGACTGAAGGAAATCTCGTCTTCCAGGTCATCGACGCTATGAACCCGCCCGCTACGTGGTCGAACGTGCGCGGCTGCGCGGCGCACCACTTCTCCAAGACGCCATCGGATCGCCTCCGCATCCCCATGAGACGTGACCAGAAGGCCGTTCGCGGCGAGAGCAATGTCTTTTTCGTTCTGATTCTCGCTCTCACGGTATCGCTCGACCACCGACCTCAAGTATTCCGCGTCTGAGGCCATCGAGTCGATAGCCACAAGAGCGTCCAACCGAGCACCCCTCTCCCACGCGGACTCGAGCACCATCTCCTTCAAGACCGGCGCGGCACCGACTATATGGAACTTCTGGACGGCTTCGATAAAGCTGCCTGGATTGTGCCACCACAGATCCGTGTGCCGATTCTGGTATATCTCGATGATAGGTTGCATCTCTGCGGACGTCACCTCCTTCACAAGCTCGAAGATGGTTTTCAACTCTTCGTTGTATGCGAACGGAATGAGATTGAGGATCTTCTGACGATATGGTGTCGTATCGAAGCCCAGCCGACGGGCGGCGACCATCGCGTCGGAGAAAATCCGAACCGCCGAAGTCGTCGTATACGACTTCGAGCCCCCGCGTTCATGCTGTTCGGTCACGGTCAGCCCAGACTGTCCAGGATCCATGAATTTGAATACTGTGCCGGTAAACAGGGTTTCGATGCGCATTCGGTCTTCGGTCGTTAGCGCGGGGTCTATCGTATCGGCGTTGTCGACGTAAAAGTCGAAGACGCTGTAGTCGTATTTGCCCGGCTCCGGCTCAAGAAGCCTCCGGAACTCCTCGACGGTCGCCTTGGCGCGAGCCTCGGCCTGAGGATCCTGCGGCTTGGCCTGCGCTTCCTCCCACTGCCGATAATCTTCAGCGAGGAATGGCCTACCGGCTTCGTACATCGCCATCGCGTCCTCGCGCTTGGAGTACTTGATCCGATTCATCACCGACTGTGCGCTGTATTTCTCATTGGCCGCGATCATCGCCGTAACGAATGGCTCGACATCTTCAAGCTCAAGTAGTTGCATGAAGAATTCTTGCGCGAAATATAAGCCAGTCTGGCCCGCCGGGCTTGAGCGAATCCGGTCGATGATATGCGGTACGAAATTCGGAGTATCCTTTCGCAGCAGCTTCCAAATGCCGCCAAGGAACGCGGAATAGTCCGCGCCATTCCCGATGTGGTACGTGATGCCGTTCACGAGGGCGGCTTCGCAGAGTTCGCGAATCTCCGCGTCCATGACTCGCCCGATATGTTCGGCGAGCACGAAGTCTTGGTCTTTGAAGATGCGCGTGTCATCCATGAATTCGCGCCGGAACTGCTCGTCTTCGTTGAAGGTACGGAGGAATCTCTTTATGGCCTCCGGTTGCGTTACCGCGAACAGGCCGTACCTACCGTAGAAACTATTACGGCGCACCGCTTCGAGGAAGTAATCGACGCTCTTCGGATGGTCCGGTGCGAGCCGTGTGCACATCGAGAGGAATGCTTGGTTCACTAATTCGTCCCTACTATCGAGCAGGTTCGGCAGCTCGTCGATAACGGTCGTGTCACCCAGGTGTTCAAGTCCCATCAAAGAGTGCCGCTGCATTACGCCGTTTATATTGGCGTCTTGCGTGAACGCCATTAGCTTCTCCCGCCAGTACGGTGTGTCGAGCGTCATGCCTCCTTCGAGGAGGTAAGCCGCTACGTATGCGACATTCCCAAGCGGGACGAAGCGATCTTCGTCGGTCTTCGGCTCCGCTTCTGCCACCCGCTCTTTTAAATATACTTCGAGCGACGGATCGAAGAGGGCGGGCATTGCTTCGGCTAGCTGGCCGGGCAGCCACTGAAGGGTGCGCTCGTGGTACGCGACAAGCTCGATGAAAAGTCGGCGCTTGAGATCCGGGGAGAGCTTTCTCGGATCGACCCGGCTCAGGAACGCAAGGAAGCCGTCGTCCAGCAGTTTGAATTTATCGCCGCGCAGCCCGGAGAATTCGATGAGCTGCTCGAGGAGACCGTCTTGCATATCAACCAGGAACGTGAGTGCGTTGTACCAGGTTGGATAGATTTCGCCGATGTTAGGATCGACCGCGAAAGAGAAGGCTGCGCGGTTCGGGTCTGGGAATCGAGTCAGCTCCTTCGCGGCGAGGTATTCCTGAAATTCGGCGTTCTCGAACTCGACCTTCTCGAGGGCTTCGTGGCTGACTTTCAAGATCGAGTAGTCGTAAAAGACTTCGATGCCGACCTGCGAGAGCGCGACGAGCTTGAGGTCGGATTGGAGGTCGTCGAAGAAAGTGACGAGTTCGTCCGTAGTGATCACGTTGGTCTGGTAGATCTCCATCGCGAGCGCAAGCTTCTCAAGGACGCGCTTCGTCATCGCCCGCTTGTCCGCGTTCAGCTTCTCCTCCTCGAGTTCGAGCTTCGCGTAGATGAAGTGTTCGAATAGCTCGTTGCGCGTGACACGCGCGGCGGCCTCGACTCCTTTCGCCTTGAGGAAGTCGTCGAGGTAATAAAGATAGCGAGGAATCTGGATGACGAGGACGTTGCGGCCGAGCGACATCACCCGATCCATAAGCGCGGTGATTTCCTCCGCCAACCGACCCGCTGCCAAAAGGTACTGCCGGACCTGTTCCCGCGTGAACGGAGAGATCGTGATGAAGCGAAATTCGGGAAAGGAGTTCGCGTATCGGCTCGCGAATATCCACCGAGCCGAAAGAAAGATCGGCATATCGGGAAGCGCCTTCGATACCGCTTCGATTTTTTGGAGCGTCTCGGGGAAAATGCTTGACTTCACCTCGTCAAGCGCATCGAGCAGAAGCGCCTTCGGCTGCTCGCTCTTGGCGACGAGGAATGCATCAATCTGCTGCGCGGCATCGGTATCCCGGAGATTGATAAGTGCGGTCGCAGATCCCGTTGCGTCAAGGTGATCCCGGATGCGCTCCATAAGAAGGCTCTTGCCGACACCGGGCTCGCCGACCACTAGATTTCTCGTTCCATGCGCGAGAGTCTCAATGCCGAGTATAGGTTCATCCTCAAAAAGCGGCATTGCGCCCCGATCGTAGTATTCCTTCGCTTCGGCGAAGGAGGGGTGGATCTTGGTGACCGGTTCTATGTAATTCTTGACCATTAAGCGTATTGTCTCACTACGAGTGAGACGGTCAAATGAGACAACAATAAAACAGTCATTGTGCTACGGCCAGAGAAGAATACCATGTCTATATGGCCTCCAAAGGATCGTCCACGAAACGCCGCCCTATTTTTGACGAGAACTATTACAAAGCCGCGGCAATACTCCGCGACCCATGGTTCAAGGAAAAGGTCGCGTGGCTCAAGAGGCGCTTCGCGGAAACCGGATGCCCGCTCCCGAAGCGGCCGTTCAAAAAGTACGCCCAGTACATGGCGTGGAACGACGCGTTTTGGAAGCGGTACGCCGAGCTCGAGAAGAGTCCTGAGATGGCCGCGGCGCGGATGCGGATCACCGGAGACAAAACAACGATGTCCTCGCAGGAGTTCTATGCTCTCGAAGAATTCAAGGAGTCGTTTCTGCCGCCGGTATACGGGCAGATCTTTGACGAGATTCTCGAACACTTTGGCATAGACCAGCGTGACCGCAGATACTACGACTTCCTCGAGTATCACACCTTCTTCGGCATCGACGAGTACCCGACAGAGCCGTTCAAAGTCATGTGGCGGCGTGAGAAGCCCGGGGACCCGGCCGAGCTACTCGTGCAAATTTTCGGGCATACCAAGCGCGAAGATTTCCTGCGGCACTGGGACTGGATAGCGCAGGAACAAAAGAGTCTGCCCGACTTCCTCGGCAAGAACAAGGCGTGGGAGACCTTCGAGCGCGACATGGAGATATACGATTTATATAAAAAGCTGCGCGAAGAATCCGGCAGGAAACGTGTGGAGAATTCCATGAGGGCCGTTGATAAATGGATCTATTCGGAACTGCACGGAAAGTATCGGGAGCTCACCCTGCAAAACATTCGCACGATCGTCGCTCGAACGCGGGAACGGCTGGGAGAACGCTAGGTAAACGGATAATGGGGCCGGTCAAACGCCGCACAGCGGTTCCTGGGTCACTTTATGCTGGCGCTTATGAAAGCTACCCCCAGAGGCGGACCGCTTGCGTGGCACAACGAGCGTCGCCACGTTAACGATTTGTTGCCGTTCAACAAAAATCCCCGCGTCCTGTCGGACAAGCAACGCGAGGACCTCATCCGCTCGCTCGAAAAGTTCGGACTGGTCGAAGTCCCGGCCATCGACGCGGACAACCGGATCGTTGCGGGCCATCAACGCGTCGCCGTGCTGCAACTCCTCGGGCGTGGCGAGGAGACCATCGACGTACGCGTGCCGAATCGCAAGCTCACGAAGTCCGAGTATGAGCAATACCTCCTCACGAGCAACCGCGTCCACGGCGACTGGCAGTATGAGGCGCTCTCGCAGTATTTCGACATAGACACGCTGCTCGTCTCGGGCTTCGACGACACCGACCTCTCGATAATTTTCTCCGACGCGCTCGAGGCAAGCGAGGATAGCTTCGATGTCGAGAAGGAGCTGGAGAAAATCAAGAAGCCCAAAAGCAAGATCGGTGACCTGTATGCGCTCGGGCCGCATCGTCTTATCTGCGGTAGCTCGCTCGACCCGGAAGTGGTCAAGCGGCTCGTCGGCAAGGAGCGCGTGGACATGATCTATTGCGACCCTCCCTACAATATTTCTCTCGACTACGACAAGGGCGTGGGCGGCAAGGGTTCCTATGGCGGCGCGGTCGACGACGCCAAGACGGACGAGGAGTATCGCGACTTCCTCAAGCGCTCCATGGAGAACGCGCTCGCAGCCGCCAAGCCCGATGTCCACGCCTATTACTACTGCGATCAAAAATACATCGGCATGGTGCAGGGCCTCTTTGCCGAACTCGGTCTCGAGAACCGCCGTGTGTGCCTGTGGATCAAAGGCCCGGCAAATCCGGTGCCGGGAGCCGCATACAACAAATGCTACGAGCCGTGTGTCTATGCGACGCGGGGGAAGCCGCCGATCTCGCCCGTCGGGGCGAACTTCGCCGAGGTGCTTAACAAGGAACTCGGGCCGTCAGGCAACAAGCTGCTCGACGATATCCTCGATGTGATCGATATTTGGCTCGCCAAGCGCGTTGCCGGAAGCGAGTATACCCATCCGACGCAGAAGCCCGTGTCGCTCCATGAGCGCCCCATTAAACGAAGCACACGCCCGGGTGCCCGGGTGTTGGATTTATTCGGGGGATCCGGCAGCACGCTCATCAGTGCCGATCAACTGAAACGGGTCTGCTACCTGGCCGAGGCATCTCCCATCTTTACCGACTTAATAATTTCTCGCTATGAAAACGCGACCGGCACCAAAGCCCGCAAACTCTCCTAAGCCGGGGACGATTTGGCAGCTCGGCGAACATCGTCTCGCCTACGGCGACTGCCGCGACCCCGAACTCTTGAAGTGCCTTTTCGGAAAGGACAAAGCCGTGCTCGTCGCGAGCGATCCGCCGTACGCCGTGGCGGCGGTCGAGTCGAAGCGCGGGTTCTCGAAGCTCTCGAAGGACAAGGCGATCGCGAACGACGGTATTCAGTCGGATGAGGAGTACCGCGCCTTCAACCGCGCGTGGCTCGAAGCGGTTAAGCCCCATCTTGCCGCGAAGAACGTCGCGTACGTCTTCAACGCGGACAAAATGGTGTGGGCGCTCCGCGACGGCATGATCGACGCAGGGTTCAAGGTCGCACAACTCTTGGTATGGGTGAAGTCGCAAGCGGTCGTCGGTCGTCTCGACTACGCGCCCCAACACGAGCTTATCCTCTACGGCTGGCTCGGCACGCACAAGTTCCGTCGCTCAAAGGACAAGTCCGTACTCTTTTATCCGCGCCCGGGAAAGAGCAAATTCCACCCCACAACGAAGCCGATGGGACTTATGCGCCGCCTGATTCTTAACAGCAGCGGGATCGACGACGTGGTATATGACGGCTTCCTCGGGAGCGGCACGACGCTCCTTGCGTGCGAGCAGGTGCGCCGCCGCTGTTATGCCGTCGAAATAGACGAGGAGTACGTGCAAACGGCGATAGTGCGATGGGAGAAGTTAACCGGCCTTAAGGCGAAACTGGTATGAAGAAGAACCGCGACGCCGATTTACTCATAGAGCAGCTTCGCAAGATACCTATCGTGCAGGTCGCCTGCGAAAAGCTCAATCTATCGCGCAATAGCGTGTATCGCTGGCGCAAAGAGGACGCGGAATTCGCCAAGGCGATGGACGAGGCGCTCGCCGAGGGCGAGGCAATCGTGAACGACCTCGGCGAATCGCAACTCATCACGCTCATGAAGGAAAAGAACTGGAACGCCATCGCGTTCTGGCTTAGGAAGCGTAACCCGAGATTCCGCGATCGTCTCGAAGTAGTCGCGGGAAGCGGGCCACAGGAAGAGTTGTCGCCCGAACAGGAGGCGGTGGTCAAGGAGGCGCTCCGGCTCGCGTCCATAACCGTCGAAATTCCGCCGGAGACGAAGGAGCCCACCACCCAAGAACCGAAGCCGAGCGAAGAGTCTGCAAATGATAACCCCCCGAACCATGAACCTACCACCTAGCGGGCTGCCGCCCGATCTCGCCGACAAGATGTTCCGCGATCGCCGTATCCGCGCAGCAATCACGCGCCAAAGTCACTTTATGTTCTTCCATTTCTACTTCGCCCACTACGTAAAGTACGAGACCGCCCCGTTCCATCGCGAGCTCTTCCAGCTCACCGAACGCGAGGACATCAAGAACCTGTTTGTGGTCGCCTTCCGTGGCTCCGCGAAGTCGACCATCTTCACCACCTCGTACCCGATCTGGGCCATCCTCGGCGAGCAGCAGAAAAAGTTCGTGCTCATCCTCTGTCAGACGCAGGCGCAAGCGAAGCAGCATATGATGAACCTGCGCCGTGAGCTCGAAGGGAACGCGCTTCTCAAGAACGACCTCGGTCCCTTCCAAGAGGAAAACAACGAATGGGGCTCATCGTCCTTGGTATTCTCGCAGATGAACGCCCGTATCACTGCCGTCTCAAGCGAGCAGAGTATCCGCGGTCTCCGGCACAATCAGCACCGCCCCGACCTCATCGTGGGCGACGACCTCGAGGATATCGCCTCGACGAAAACGCGCGAAGGCCGCAACAAGACGTATCAGTGGCTCACGGGCGAGGTCATCCCTGCAGGTGATCGCGATACGCGACTCATCGTTGTCGGGAATCTTCTCCACGAAGATTCGCTCATGATGCGACTCAAGGAAGACGTGGAAAATAATCGCATCGACGGTATCTTCAAATCGTATCCGCTTCTCGACGGGCAGAAGATACTCTGGCCTGGGAAGTACCCCACCATGGAGATGGTAGAGGAGGAACGTCGCAAGGCCGCGAACGAATACGCCTGGCAACGCGAGTATCTCTTGAACATCGTCCCCGCCGAGGACCAGGTCATCGATCCCGCCTGGATCCAGTACTACGACGAGATCCCGCCGCGTATGCCAGTCTATAACGGCCAGTACCGGTCATACCTCGAGATCCGCATCGGCATCGATCTCGCCATCTCGAAGCGCGACACCGCCGACTATACCGCCATGGTGCCCGGTCTCTGCTTTGAGGAGCCCAAAGGATACCGCCTCTACATCCTCCCGAAGATCATCAACAAGCGCCTGTCTTTCCCTGAGACCGTCGACCTCTGCAAGGTGCTTGAGGATACATACGGTGAGTATGAGAACGTACCTCGCCCGCCAGCGTTCGTCATCGAGGACGTCGCGTATCAGAAAGCGCTTCCGCAGCAGCTCGAGCTTGAGGGCCTCTATGACGTGCGTACCACCCGTCCGGGCAATCAGGACAAGCGCACGCGTCTCATCATGACCGCCAACATGATCCGGAGCGGGAAGATCCTCTTCCCACGTACGGGAGCGGAAGAACTCATCCGGCAGATCGTCCACTTCGGCGTCGAGAAGCATGATGACCTCGCCGACGCATTCGCGAACCTGGTACTCTCGACGACCGAAGACCCTCCTTATACACCCAGAATATTCTTCATATGACCATGCCACCTCGCCGCCGCCCGAAGCCACCGAAGAAGAAAGATCCGCTCGCCTGGATCACCGATGAACGCCTGTGGCACACGGTGTATCGGGGGAGGATATGGTAGCGGCTATCCTTTTGCCGTCACCGTCCACGAGCACTCGGAGTTGATCTCGAGATAGAGCTGGCCGCCGGAGTGGTAGTACTCGGTGTCGGAGCCGCTCATGCCGAGCTGGTTCGGGCCCGAGAGGGGCACCATCGCACCGGAGCCGTTGAAGATGAAAATCTGGAAGTTGCCTTGAGAGCCGAAGGAGGAACAGTCGTACGAGTAGTCGAGCGTCCAAGTCGACGGAGCCATGAAGGTCTGCGTCGACTTCGAACCGCTGCCACTCACTTGGAGCAACACCTGCGGCACATGCGGAGCCGGAGCGGGCGCAGGAGCTGGTGTCGGAGCCGATGCGGTCTTAACCGGCGCTGCTTGCTTTGTGGGCGCTACGGCGGCCTGCGTCGGTGCGCTCGCCGTTTCGGTCTGCGCCGCTTGCGTGGTCGGAGCGGTCTCGGCAGTCTGGGCCGGAGGATTCGAGTTGCCGCTTTCGCCGATTACGACGAGCACAAGCACCACGATTACCCAGAACCACCAGCGTTTATAAAACTTCTTTGGTTTTTCTTGAGAGTCCATACAGGGTTGCTAACGAGTAATTCCTGATGGACGGGTACACAAAACCCGCCACCAGGAGGCCCGAAGGCCCTATACGAGTTTCCCCGTATAACGTTACCCACGCCCTGATGACGGGTTTTCTGTGGGTAACGATTTTCGACCATGCCGTCGCCGAAGCGGCAGTTTAGGTCTCTCTATTCAGATGTCGAACAGGTATATGATAGCTCGAAACGGGCTATCAGTGTAGACCCTAGCTTAGGTTCGAGGTTTTGCGAAGTCCGGTTGTCTACACGCCCGAATCGCTGGACTTTCGTACTAAATACGGCGTTGCTGTACTTGCTGGGACCAATCGGAAGCCCTGTCCGATCAGCCAGTTTCCCTCATGGACGCTTGTGACTAAGGTATACTTGAGGCACAACTGAATAAACGCTGGGACCAACCTTGAGAACCCGCCATAGGGCGTCTGGTTGGTCCCAGCGTGGGCCGCAAGGCCCTCAAACCTGTGGCGGGTTCTGAGGAAGGACGCGCAACAGGGTTTGAACGCGGCCGGTTTCAGTTATTTATCCGTAACCATGCTCATCCAGAAGTCGCGACGCAGATGCTTCGCCAATCCCCGTCCTCGCGCGTGCGAGAGCACGCCGAGATACGAGTTCACACTCGCATTCATATTTTTCGCGTCGATGTCGCCCGCCTGGAGTCGTTCCTTCTGTTTCCCAAGTTTCCGCAACATCCTCTTCTTCGTCTTCGTACGGATCACGCGATGATATGGAAAATGGACGTACCCGAGGAAATCGACTCCCTGATGCCATTTCCGGAAGACCACCTTGTCTGGATGGAGCTCAAGACCGAGTTGCTCCTCTGCGAACGCGCGGATCTTCGGAAGCGCCGTATCGAGTTCGTCACGATCAGCCGATAGGAGTATGAAGTCGTCGGTGTAGCGCAGATAATTCTTGATACGAAGCGTACGCTTCACGAATTGATCGAGTTCGTCGAGATAGACGTTTGCGAAGAGTTGCGACGTGAGATTGCCGAGCGGGATACCACGACCAGGACGCGTCTCGAAGCTTTCAAGAATGTTGCGCAGGAGCGCGAGCAAACGCTCGTCGGAGATTCGTCGAGCGCAGATAGTGAGTAGAGTGTCATGCGAAACGCTATCGAAGAATTTCCGCACGTCGCATTTGAGCGCCCAGACCGTCCGAGTATGGTTTCGCGAGAGCTTGAGCGCGAGAGCTTGAAACCGATCGACTGCCTTATGCACGCCCTTCGTCTTCCGGCTCGAATATGCGTCGAAGATGAAGGAGCGATCAAAGATAGGGCCGATGACGCGGCAGATCGCATGGTGGAGGACGCGGTCGCGCACGCTCGCTTTCGCGATGTTGCGCTGTTTCGGGTCGTGGATGAGGAAACGCGCGTACGAACCATGCCGATACCGCCCCGCCGCGAGATCGGCGTGGAGGTCGAGAATATGTTCCTCGAACCGTTCGGCGAAAGCGAGTACGTCGCGTTTCCCCATCTTGCCTTTCTGAAACTCGCGCCACGCCGCGAAGAGATTCTCCTTCGAGATGACGCGCTCATATAAGCCGCCATGATTGCCACCCAACAAGAGACATTTACCGAATCGATCATTTTTCATAAGACAAGCCAATTGTATCTCGCCGCGCACGAGCGCGTTCTCAGGTTTCCGAAGCCGACCCGATACTCTCTCGGCGCGAGGATCGAGAATACGGTGCTCGAACTCATCGAGACGTTGTATCTCGCGCAGAGCAAGCAAGGAGCATCGCGTCTGTTGCTCCTCAACAAAGCGGACATCACGCTCAAGATGCTCACTACCCATCTGCGGCTTGCATACAAAACAAAGAGCATCAATGATGCTGGATTCGCGGCGCTCTCGGAACGAGCCGTCGAAATCGGTCGGATGATAGGCGGCTGGATCAAGAAGACGAAAAACCCCGCGCAGTCGTAATCGACCGCGCGGGGAACACTTCGGGAGAGCGAGACGCCCAGATTGTCGTTGCGATTGTCGGGCCTATCGTTGTTGACGTTCGCGCCCTTGGAATCGAAGTTGCCCACGTTCACGAGGTTGCCGTCAGAATCGCGACTCGCTTCGTTTTGCCCGCCGTCGTCCGTGTCTTCGCTCCGGCGTCCTCTCGCGAGGAGGCGTGAGCTGCTTCGAGAGTGTAGGATGCGCGCGCTGCCTCATTACTTCAACCATTCGCGCTAGCGACAGACAAGCAGTGTTTTTGCGGCGAGCGGCATCCGTGAATGACGCTTCATAAGCCGTACGCCAAGTGTAGCACGCTTCCTTCGCCAGGAGACCGTTTTGTGGCATACTTCCTATATGCATCGCCTTGAAAGCTTCTCCTCAAAGCCGCCTAAGCAGAACGATCAGGAAGCGGCCAGTTCGGGAGCGCCTAACTCGGAAGAACAGATCCTTTCCGGATTTTCTCCAGAAGAACAGCGCGTCATACGCGAGCGCATGCGCGCGCTTTCTCTCATCCCGAACCATATTGGCAAGGACTTCTCGATGGAAGTGGAGTTGAACGCTCCTGGACAGGGGTGGCACTGGGATTTCGCGGTTAACCGCGTGCGCATCGATCCGAAGGATCTTGCCGAGAAGCCGCTCGACTGGTGCCGAGAGGTTATGGCGCACGAAGGCGGGCATCGCCGCGTTTCGCGTACGGGCTTTATCCCGAAGGAGGAATGGGTGCAGCCCGGCTTCTCTTCGATGATGAACGCCATCGAGGACCCGCGCATGGAGAACTTCGTCGCCGAAGCGTACCCGCCATTCCGTTCGCTCCAGAAGACCGCATACGAGCACGACCTTGCAACGGAGAAGAGGATGAAAGAAACGGCAGCCGACAAGCTTGGACGGCAGCCGCGCTTTATGCAGGCTGGATTTGAATACATCAAACAGTGGTTCCGACAAACGCAAGGACAATCGTTCGAGCTGTCGGCAGACCTCCCGGAAGACGTGCAGGGTGTCGTCGAGAAGACGCTTTCAGCCGCAGAAGATTCCTGGCTTAGGTACCCCACTCGCGCCGAAGCAGACCAGAGCGAGGAGGCCATCGAGGCGTACGCGAAGAAGTCGTACGAGATCAATCGCGACAAAGTGTGGCCGCATTTTAAAGAGCTTGTCGAGAAGGACATCAAGGACCAGGAGCTGCCGGAGTTTCTCAAGGACCTCATGAAGGGCGAGCCGCAGCAAGGCGAAGGATCAGAACCCTCTCCAGAGGGCATGAAGGATCTCAAAGATGCCATTAAGGAAGCACTCAAACAGGCAGGCGCGAAAGAAGGCGGCGCACAACAGGGCGAAGGCAAGCCGATGCCGTTTGATTCGCTTCCGGAAGATCTCAAGCAGCAGATACAGGACGCATTCGATTCGCTTCCAGAAGGCAAGAAACAGATGATTCGCCAGGCAGCCGAGCAAGTAATCAAGGAAGTCGCGGCCGAATTCGACGAGCAATTCGAGGGCGAGTACGTCAAAGCTGGGGAGCCACAGCCGTCCCAAGAGCCGTCAAAACCGGAGAGCGAACCCGCTGAGTCATGGAGCGATGCGGAGCGGAAGACCGAAGACGAGCGCACCGAGATGCGCCGCCGCATGGAAGAATCGCTCGAACGTCTCGAGGACGATGCGTACCAGAAAGCCCTCACGGAAGTCGCTCCGCTCATCGACGACCTCACCGGTGACCTGCGCGACGTCTTCGTGAAGCGGAAGCAGACGAAGACTGAAGCCGGATACCGGAGCGGTCGCCGGTGGAACGTCCGCACGCGCATCAAGGAGAAGATTGCGGGCATTCCGCTCTTGAAGACCCAGAGCCGCGAGCAGCCCGAGTCGCCCGGTGAGGAGACCGACTACGCCGTCCTTCTTCAGGTCGATCTCTCCGGCTCTATGCGAGGAAGCAAGGCGCGCGAAGCGTTCAAGTCGGTCGTCCTTCTCGCCGAGACGCTCGCGAACCTCGGTATCCGTCACGAGATTGACGGCTTCCAGGATATCCTGCTCGAGTTCAAGCGCTTCGAAGAGGATCTGAACGACGCGATGCGCGAAAAGTTGAACCAGCTTCCGCTCGAGATCGACAACAAGAACTCAGGCGGGCACAACAACGCGGGAGACAATGACGACGGCGCGTGTTTAAAAAATGCCTCGGCGCACCTTGCGCTTCAGAGCGCTGCCGAGAAGATCCTCATCGTCCTTTCGGACGGCGTGCCCGCGATGGACTCGGGAAGGAAGACAAGATCAACGCTCGATCGCGAGCTCAAGAAAGTCGTGCGCGAGATTAATGAGAACACCGACCAGAAGCTCATCGGCGTCGGCATCGAGTCGGACGCCGTGTCCCGCTACTACGACAACAACATCCCGAACGTGGGCGCGAGGGAGCTCGCGGAGACCTTGGGCGAGCTCCTGCGGGAGGTGATAGAACGCGGTTAGCGTGGTATAGTTGAGTCCAATGGACCAGCCGACGCAGATATTCGCTTCGCTTGCTCCCGCCGCCCTCGCCGCGCGAACGCTCGGCCTTCCGGCGCTCCTTGTCATTGAAACACCAATTTCTCTCAAAGACGCGCATGCGCATATTCGCAAGGAGCTTGGCAACGCCGGTTTCGACGAAGCACTCGATGCCAAAGGGCTCGCTTCCGTTCTCTCCCGTTCTGGCAAACCCTTCTACATCGAGCATGGCGACCGACTCGAGGCGCATGTCGAGTCGCTTTTCCTCGACTACGTTTCCGGTCTCGCGAGCTTCCCGTCGATTGGCGTTTCGGCGCGTTTCGACCCCGCGAAAGTCACATGCGTCGTCGCGCTCTCTCGCGCGGCACTCGAAGCGAGCTATCCCGACCTCGTCGAATACGCCGGGTCCGTGACTTCGATTGGCTGATATGGAGAGAATTCCGACAATGAAAAAGGAAGGCCCCGGCAAGGAGCCGTACATTATTGAAAAGGCGGATACCGTCTCGTATCTGGGCGTCGAGATCAAAAAGGGCGAGGGAGGACCCCTCGTTCCGGAACGCCACGAGTCCGAGAACTATTTCTATACCGAAGAAGACTACGAACTCCGTCGCGAGATCGCAACCTCGATCGCGCTCAACAAACCGCTTCTTTTTGAGGGCGGCACAGGTATCGGCAAGACCTCGGCGGTCGCGGCCATGTGCGCCGAACTCGACACGAACTTCTGCAAGGTCTCCTTCGCTCGCGACATGGCGATCGAGGACATCATCGGCGGCAAGACTATCGTCAAGGACGAAGAAGGCCGCGAGATCGTGAAGTGGTACGACGGGAACCTTATGGTCGCCGTCCGGCACGGCGGCATCGCGCTCCTCGACGAATACAACTTCCAAGGGAGCAAGGTTGGCTCGCGGGTGAACCCAATCATTGATGCGATCTTAAACGGCCGCAAGGAGATCAGCCTTCCTGAGAACGACAACGAGCGCGTCCAAGTGCACCCCGATTTCCGCCTTGTTGCTGCACAGAACCCGCCCGGCACCGAGGAGGGGCAAGAATTCACCGGCCGCGAGCAGCTCTCCGCCGAGACCTTCGGCCGCTGGACCTTCCACAAGCTCCCGCTTGAGATGAGCCGCGATATGCGCGACAAACGCCTTGCCGGCATGATGGGCGAAGAGGTGGATATCAAGATGCCGGAGGAGAAGTTCCGGCGGCTCGGCGAAGGCGTCCCGATGCGCGAGTTGAAAGACATCCCCGGCATGACGCATTGGCGTCGCGCCGCCCTCGACATCCTCGACCAGCTCAAAGCCCAGTCTACGGGTGCCGACCGCAAGATGGCGCGCGGCCAGCGCCAGCGCCTCTACTTCAATCCCCGCCTCGAACAAGGCCTCATCAATTACGTCTCCCATTTCTATCACGGCGATGTGAATCAGGTCTGGAAGGACGCCTTCGAACATCTCATCGTCGGCATGTACAAGGACGAGGCCGATCGCGCGAGCGTGCGCGAACTCCTCTCCCTGAACGCGTATGTGCCGCAAACCGCCGATACCAAGCGTCGGCCGCTTGAGGCAGGAGAGTCTGGACAGGAAGAGACGGCAGAGACATGGGAGAGGGTCGCCGCTTTCGAAGACAAACTCGCCAAAGAGATTTCCGGCCTTGAGGCGGAACTTGGCATTCCGCCCGGCGAAGCTCGAGAAGGTGTCGCTCTCTCGCTTGCCGATGCGGAAAAGATCCTCGGCAAGGAGTCGATGCTCGGTCCTGCGGACGTAGAGCGAGTATTCGGTATCAAGCCCGAATCCGTCCCGAACATCCCGTTCTCCCGTGAAGAACTCGAACGCGCTAAGGAGCTCGGCGAGCAGCTTATCCTCCAGGTCGACACGATGGTGCAGAAGGCGAGCGGCCTCGTGTCTCGCGAGAAGGTGCCCCTCACGCTCGAGAATCTCAAAAAGAAATTCACGAAGGCTCACGATGACGGTAAAGTCTTCTATGAGCAAGATTGGTACGAAAAGGAAGACTTCTTCACGAACGAGAAGCCCCGTACCGGGTGGCGGCTCACCTCCAAGGAAGTGGTCGAGGGCACGCTCTCGAAGAACTATCTTGAACAGACCGACGTACTCGTCGAACATCTCACCAAGGAAGTGTTCAAGGGCGTGAAGCCGCCCAAACAGTACGAAGACGCTATTGTCGAGTTCAAGCGCGAACGATCGAAGATCGAGGGCCTCATGGAGAGCGATTGGCAGGAAGCTTCGAAAGCGCTCGTCGACCTCAAGATCACCTCGCTCGTACGCGAGCTGCCTGTCGAGGCGATGTACCGGCTGATCTTGAACGATCAGTCCCGCAAGGATAAGCCACTCCCAAGCACCTACACCTGGACCGCGAGTCGCGGTTCTGGCGGCAACCTCGTGAACGTGGGCGACTTCGATTCCCGGGGCGCGAGCGTCTACAGCGATGGGCCCGGCCTTCGCGACGGCTATCTGGGCGTCTCGCTCTCCCGCAGTTGATTTTTGAGCAATGAATTATGATTTTTTGAGTCTTCCCCGACCCGTTTAGGGTCGGGGCGTTCGCGAATTTTTTTTGCTATACTCCACCTATGTCTGAAGGATTCCCCAAAGCCGCGACGAAACCGCCCGAGGAGCGGCTCGCTGATCTTCGCGAGGCGCAGCGATCTATCTCTCATGCGAGAGAAACGGGAGATGCGGCCGCCGCAGAGGAGATCATGGAGCGGTATCGATACCTGGTCGAACCGGAAGCTCTCGAAGGCGAGGTTTCTTTTGAGGACGCTGAGCGGCTTTTTGGCAGCGACTTCCTCGGCGCGAAGAAGCTCGAACAAGTCTTTGGAAAGAAACTCGATCTCGCGCCCATTCCTTTTAAGAAGGAGGAACTTGAGCGCGCTAAGGAACTCGGCCAGCAGCTCATCTACCAGACCGACGCCATGGACGCGAAGAACCCCGACACCGGGAAGATGGAGCGCAATGTTCCCCTTACCCTCGAGAATCTGCGAACGTATTTCCCGAAGACACACGATAGCGGGAAGTTCCTGGCCAGCCAGGGATCTTCCGACTTCTGGTACAAAAACGAGGATTTCTTCAAGAACGAGAAGCCCCGCGTGGGATGGCGGCTCACGAGCAAGGACCTCGTCCCCGGCACGACGAGCAAGAACTATGTCGACCAGACCGACCGTCTCATCGAGCACTTGAAGAACGATATCTTCAAGGACGTGAAGCTCCCGAAGGAGTGCGAAGACGCCATTGCGGAATGGACAAAGAAGCGCCCGGAGATTGAGCCGCTTGCTAAGAGCGGAGATGGTGCTGAATGGACACGAGCATCTCAGATGCTTATCGACCTCAAGATCACGAAGCTCCTCCGAGAGACGCCGGTCGAAGTCGCGTATCGCCTCATCGCGAACGACCAAGCGAATCAAGACAAACCCCTCCCCTCGACCTACACCTGGACCGCGAGTCGCGTTTCTGACGGCAGCCTCGTGAGCGTGGGCGACTTCGATTCCGGGGGCGCGTTCGTCAGCAGCGCGGGGCCCGGCTTTCGCGACGGCGCTCTGGGCGTCTCGCTCTCCCGCAGTTGATTTTTGAATCTTGAGCCTTGGCTCTTGAATCCTCGCCGACCCGTTTAGGGTCGGCGTTCCGAATTTTATCTACGACAATGCGAATGCCGCTTTCGCGGCATTCGTTTGGAGACCATCCCGGCCGTTTGGTTAATTAATCAGCGCACGATTAGAACAGCACGCGATCCTCGAACAGCACCGAGAGCTGCGCCATGATCTCGCTCCAGTTACGGAGCGCCGTCGAGCGGCCCTTCGAGAAGTCTGCCTGGGCGAGCCAGAGGAGCTTCAGCAAGGAATCGTCATGCGGGAAGACCGTGGTTGTCTTCGTCACTTTTCGGAACTGCCGGTTCAGATTCTCGATCATGTTGGTGGTGTAGATCATGCGACGCACCGGAGCGGGATACTCGAAGAAGGTGGCAAGATCCGGCCACTTCTCCTCCCACGAGCGGAGGTATGCACGGTACTGCGGCCAATGTTCCTTAACGCCTTCGAGGGCCTTTCTGCCTTGATCAGCCGTGGCGGCGGTATACACCTCCTTCAGGTCTTTGCAGAACGCCTCGCGGTCGTGGAACGGCAGGAACTTCATCGTGTTCCGGATCATATGCACGACGCACACCTGCACGTCCGTATTCGGGTACACTGCTTTGATTGCCTCGGGGAATCCCTTGAGGCCATCGACGGCGGCGATGAGGATGTCATCGACGCCTCGATTCTTGAGGTCGTTCAGGACGTGCATCCAGTACTTCGCCCCCTCGGTATCGGTCACCCATATACCGAGGACTTCCTTTGCGCCGTATGGGTTGATGCCGAGCGCGATATACGCGACCTTCGAGGCGATCTTGCCAGCATCACGCACCTTAAAGTGGATGCCGTCGAGATAGACGATCGGATACATCGCGGAGAGCGGTCGGGACTGCCACTCCTTCACGAGCGGGAATACTTTGTCCGTAACCGCGGAGACGGCTGGCTGGGAGATGTCGAGACCATGATGCGCCTTCATGTACCGCGAGATGTCGCGGGTCGTGAGGCCTTTCGCATAGAGCGAGATGACCATCGCTTCGTTGTCGTTCGCGACCACGTCATACCACGGCTCGAAGGCGAGATCGTCGCGGTCGATAGCGGGCGCGCCAAGGCGGCGCTTGGCGTACGTCTTAGGGGCCGGTTCTTCCTTCGGCTCTGGCTTCGGCACGGCGGCCATCACGACAGCTGCGAATTCCTTTGCGAGCGTGGCGGCGTCCTCGGGCGTACGGATGCTCTTGAGGCGGGTCTGGTATTCTTCGAACGTCATAGTCTTTTCCATGTTTTCAGGGGTTATTGGTCGGAAAGGGCACCCATTTCGACATTACGCGTGCCCCACTTATTGAGAAGACGATCCCAACATCTAGGCCCTCCGACGAGCACTGGACTCCCAGCGGGGATTGCGTCATCCCTTGTGTCGTTAGCAATAACGGCAATAACCAATGGAAACAGCAATGATTCAGGGCGGTTTCGGGGCTCCGGTAGCAGCCGTGGAGGCCGTACCGATGCGGTACTGCCTCTATGCGAGAAAGAGCACGGAGAGCGAGGAGGCGCAGGTCTTGAGTATCGAGAGCCAGGTGAAGGAGATGGTCGCGCTCGCGGAGAAAGAGGGGCTGGAGATCGTGGAGTGGAAGCGCGAGTCGCATTCGGCCAAGGAGGCAGGAGCGCGGCCGGTATTCAACGAGATCGTCGAGGAGATCAAGAGCGGCAAATACAACGGCATCCTCACGTGGGCTCCGGACCGCATCAGCCGCAACGCGGGCGACCTTGGCCGCATCGTGGATCTTATGGACCAAGGGCAGTTGAAGGACATCCGCACCTTCGGGCAGCGGTTCGGCAATAACCCCAACGAGAAGTTCTTGCTGATGATCCTCGGCTCGCAGGCGAAGCTCGAGAACGACCAGAAGCGCATCAACGTGAAGCGCGGG
>JAJYHF010000009.1 GCA_021784875.1 bacterium | reverse complement strand
CGTGTAGGTCATGTGCCCCGGCATCACGACCAAGCCGAAGCAAAACAAGCGCTACTTCTACTTCCGCTGCGACAACGACGAGTGCACACGGAAACCACGTTCTATCCGAGCAAAAGTGCTCCTCGACGCCATAAAGGTCTTTCTCGCTCGTAAACCGTTCTCATCGCGCGCGGCCTATGACCATTACGCCAAGGAGATGGAGCTCGTGTCCGAAGAGCGAGTGCGGCAAGCCGGCACAAACCTCCTCACGCTACGGCTTGAGAAGAGCAAGCTCGAAAACCGGCTAGCACGCGCCAAAAACCTCTTGTACGACGAGAAAGACGAGCGCGTACAAAAAGACACCCAGCAGGACATTGCGCGCCTCAAAGAACAAATCGAGACCGCAGAAACGAGCATCGCCAAAATCGAGAAAGAAGTGGCGGCTGGCAAGGTAGCAATCCTCACCTACGAGGAGTTCCTCGAACTCATGGAAAAACTCCCGAAAACACTAGCTTCCAAGGAAACCATGGCCGATTTGGACTATGTCATCCGAAAAGTGTTCTCGAACTTCACCGTCCGAGGGAAAAACCTAGAAACCATAACGCTATCTGCGCCTTTTGATGCTCTTTGCGACCAAAAAGTCGCTTCTAGTGGGCATGGAGGGACTCGAACCCTCAACCCTTTCGGGATACGCTTCTGAGACGTACGCGTATACCAGTTCCGCCACATGCCCGTGCCTCCAGCTGGAATCGAACCAACATCAGCGGCTTAGAAGTCCGCGGCTCTATCCATTGAGCTATGGAGGCTGTCGCACGATCCCAGAGTATCCCAGAATGCGATCATTGCGAAGGGTCTTTGAATCTATACGTGCCGGTCGCATACCGCTCCTCTTCGGCCGCGCGCTTCGCGAAAATCGCCGTGACGGCATCGATCGAGGAACGATTGAATGCCGGACTGGATGCAGGAGCTGTGGAGCCGGTCACGCCGCTCTCAGCCATCGTCTCGAAGGCCCACACGTTCCAGACCACGATGCCGGCGAGGATGACCGCCGAAGCGATAAGAAGCGCCGTCCAATCGCGAACCGGACTGCGATGGGGGGAACGATTGAGAAAGAATCTTTTCATGGCGTGTCCGCAGTGCTGGTCGCAACGATGGAGCCGGCAGAAAGGTTCATGTTCGCCAGCCAGCCACCCGAGCTCTGGCGCGATAGCGACAACTGGGTGACGGTGATGTCATACGGCGCGTACTCGATCGAGCCAACCGTGCGCATGACCGCATCGAAGGAACCGGTCACCGTCAGCTCGAGGAAGAACGCGTTTTGTTCCCCGCCAGTGCCCGCCGAGACGGAGAGGACGTCTACTGATGCGCCTCGCGCCTTCCCGATCGCCTCAAGGCCGTCTATGAAGGCGGCGATGCCGTTCTCGGGGACGAAATAGCTGTGAATCGTCGCCTCATCGCTCGCAGTAACGGCGAGCATGGCACGAGCGGAAGCGACATGACTCGCGATCGTCGCTTTCGCGTCTATCTGGCTCTTCAAACCGGCGACCGTAGCGCTCTCCGTTCTGAGCATCGCATAGCTGAGGCCATATACCCCGAGCGCGACAACGAGGAAGACCAGGGCGATGGCGAGATGGAATAAGTGATTTTTCATGGCGCGAGAGTCATGACGATATCGAAAGGGATGTTGGTATCCTTGGCATATGCGGAAACCGGCAAGTCGGCAGAACTGATGAAGGGGACATTCTGAAGCGCGAGCTGGTAGGTGCGCAAGGCATCACGCGTCCCTGCCTGCCCCGAGACCGTGAACGTCTCTGACTGCTTGCCTGATGCGGACGCATACGTGAATCCGGAAAGCATGATGTCTTCATGCGGTATGGCGAGCAGCGAGCGTATGAGCGTACTTGGCGAACGCGCTGAAGCGAGCGCCGTGAGCGTCTTTATGTTCGACGAGAGCGCAGCGAGCCTTATGGAGACCACCGCTTCATCCTTAGGGGGCAGGGCGGCCTCAAGGCTCGCGAGACGAGCTTGCTCCGCCGCTTCGCTCCTCGACAAAAAGGCATAGGCGGGGATGAGGAGCGCCGCTGCGGAGAGCGCGAGCATGGAAGCGAGGAGAGCGGCGACGACGCCGAGCCGCAGCGCATAGTCGCGACGAAGCGCGGCGCGGCGCCTTTGCGGGAGGAGGTTGGTCCGGTCGTCAAGCATACGCGTCATACAGCGCGAGGCCGATCGCCGTCGCATAAGCGGGAGCTTCGGTAGAGTCGATCTCGGGAATCCAGGCATCCCGCGAAGCGAGGTTCGTGAAGACATCCCCCATCATGACCGGGACGCCAAGCGCGCCTTCCAGATACTCCGGCAGGCCGCGCACCGAGGCATTGCCGCCCGTGAGAAGCGCACGTTCAACCGGCTCGTGGCCGCTCGCGCGCGCCTTTTCCTGCCAGTAGTCGAGGCGGCGCATGATCTCATCGCGGATCGCGGAGACGGTCGAGAGCATCGCGGCAAGGTATTCCTCGTTTCCCGCGGTCGGGACGATACCGCGGTCGGCTTTCACCCCCCGCGCCTCGTTTTCCGTAACACCGAAATACTTTTGCACGGCGAGCGTGAGCGCATGACCGCCGATAGCGATTGTTGCTGAGAAAAGTGGGATGCGCCCCGCGACGATGGCGAGTTTCGTCGTCGTCTTGCCGACGTCGACGATAAGCGAGGTGGCCATGTCGTCGGGTCGGATGAGCGCACGTGCCATCGCGAACATCTCCCCCTCAAGCGCGGCGACGGACATCTTCGCATCATCGAATGCTTTGAGCGCATCATCGATGACCCGCCCCGCAACGCCGACCCCCGCTACGCGCGTTCCGCCCCCCTTCCCCTCCCCGATTGCGACGAAGTCGAAAACCGTCTCGGCAGGAGGCAGGGGGATAAGCTCGTCGAGATGCTGCTCGACCGCGACTCGGAGCTCGTCGGCGGCGGCGCCGGGGACCTCGGTCTCGAAAAGGAATGATTTCGATTCCGGAAGGCTGGCGTTGGCTGTCGTGATGCCGGCCGAATGCGCGGTACCGGCAAGAGCCGCGACGACCGCGCCCTGGTCGACGATTTCGCCGTCGGCGAACGCTCCGGCGGCGAGGAATATCTCCGCCCAACCGGCAAGCGTGAGACCATGCACCCCGGCGGCAAGACGAGCCGCTTTCACGCCGCTCGCCGAGAGGTCGATACCCGCGAACGAACGCGCGAGATACTGTGGCGGCGCGAAGGCGGCGCGAAGGCGTTCACCGAAGGGAAAGGACATGCTCGCAGTATACCCTGCGGCGCGATGTACATCGGCGAGCGAAGAGACTCAATGTGCGCTCGTGCCGGGCGGGATGGGCCGGTCAGGCACAAGGAAAGCGAAGGCGTCGCCCTCTCCGACTGCGAAGAGCATGCCATTCGATTCGATGCCCTTGATGACGCGCGGTTCGAGGTTCGTGACATATGCGAGCTGCCGGCCCACCAACGCATCGGGCTCGACATAGGCGGCGATACCGGAGATGATGGTGCGCGGACCGCCCTCTTCGCCGAAGTCAACCGCGCATTTTATGAGCTTGTCGGTCTCAGGGACGCGTTCAGCGCTCCGGACCGTGCCGACCTTCACCTCTATCTTCGAGAACTCGTCTATCGAAATCTTTGGCTTTTGCATGGCTAGAGCCTAGCGCCTAACGTCCTTTCTGCCTAGTGAGAAAACTGGTGAGGATGAGGGCTGCAGCCGAGGCGTCCACGCGCGCGCCCTTCGGCGCGACGCGGCGCGCCTCAGCACTCGTGAATACTTCGGATTCATAGCTGACGGGGATGCTCGCGAGAGCGGCCAGCCGGTCGCCGAAGGCGTGCGCTTCTGCTGCGATCGGATTCTCGCCGCCTGCGAGGTCGCGCGATTCGCCGATGACGACCGCGCCAACCCCTTCGCGCTCGATGAGCGCAGCAACCTCCTCGGCAAGACGCGGGGTGTTCGGCAGGATCGCATGCGGGAAGCCCATCGTACCCGCCTCGTCCGAGAGAGCGAGACCAACCTTCTTAGACCCATAATCGACGCCGAGATACCGCATAGGAAGAGTGTATGGTATAATACGCGCACATGCACGCGGCCCTTCTCTTACCCCTCTTCATTGTCGTCATCGTCGTCTGGAGCCTCGTCCTTAAAGGCTTCGCGCTCTGGTACGCCGCTCGCGGCAGCCAGAAGGGGTGGTACATCGTCCTTCTTATCATCAACACGGCCGGCATCCTCGAGATCATCTATCTCATCTGGTTCCGCCCCCACGATTCCGGCCCTTCCATCCCCTCCACGCCTGCGCGCGATTCATCAGCGCAGGCGTAGAGCAAAAGGATGGTTGGCCGAGCGGTCTAAGGCAGTTGACTTGAAATCAACCGTGGCGGAAGCCACCGCAGGTTCGAATCCTGCACCATCCGCCTCCGGGCGATGCTATACTTCCCTCATGCCCCGCACGGTCATCGCGGAATGGGAAGGGCGCGAATACGAGCACACGCCTCG
>JAJYHF010000031.1 GCA_021784875.1 bacterium | reverse complement strand
CCACAGGGCTGTCCTTTACAGTGTCCTTTATAGGTTTATCCTTGCAATCAGAGGCTGCGCTCGTTGCTTCAGTAAAGTTGCTTCGGCAAAGTTGCTCCAGCGAAGTTTGCAGCCATGAAGTTGTTCTTTGATCGTTCTTTCCGAATGCACGGTCGTGAGCGTGACCTGTCTACGCTCAGCGGCGATCCGCTATACAAGCCACCAGGACATGGTTCCACGTGTGGAACGCGCAATCGGCATCAGATATATAAAAACAAGCCGCCAAACTTCTCCGGCGGGAAGCACCACATCAGTACGCCCTTTCTCATTTTTCGCTTCCCACCACCTGGGCGGCTTTGTTGTTTCTATACCAAACCCTGTTTCTCGTGGAACATTTCACGCGAAACGTTATCCCTAGACAAGCTCGGGATGAGCTCGCTAGCTCACGCGATGTTTTTCCATTATACGTCGTATTTCCTCGTCTTCTGCGACTCCCCTCTTTTCTTTCCCGGATTTTCCTAGCTTTTCTAGCTCTTCCCCGGGCAACCGGAGCAATTTTTCAGTTTGCAAGTCTAGATATTCAGCAGTATTTTTGGCGGAATCGTCCAAAACCTCTTCGAGGAGCGCGTTGAGAATGTAACCAATCTTCGGTCCCGGGTTCACGTGGAACTTCTCCATGATGCGGTTTCCGTCCGTTTTCAGCATTTTCACTGAAATAGGGTCGCGAAGAGCCTGATCGACCATAGCTTTATATTTCCTAAAACGAAAAGGTTGTTCCTTTGGTCTTCCGGTCCCAATACGATCGCAGATGCGGAGATTTAGGAGATCATTTATATGGTCTTCGCCGACGTTCTGGATCATGCGTCGGACCGCGGAGAGGGTAATCTGGTCCGGATCAGAGAAGAACATGTGCCAGCGGACGAGTTTAGTGACCGTCTCGATCGTTTCTCGTGGGAAGCGAAGATTTTCCAGTATTTTGCGTGTTACACGTGAACCAACAACCTCATGGCCGTGGAAAGTCCAATCTCCTTTTTCTTGAGAATGACGTCGAGAGGCGGGTTTCCCGATGTCGTGGAAAAGAGCGGCAAGACGAACTTCAAGACTGAAATCCTTGTCCGCAGCGTGCTGGACCGTGCGCATGAGGTGTTCGAAGACGTCATAGCTATGCGCCTTATTCTGTTCTATACCAAACGAATGAACGAGCTCCGGAGCTATGAATTCAAGTACGCCTAATCTCTGTGCCAAAACAAGCCCATTCATCGGCTGTCTTGAATTCAAGATCTTCACGAGCTCGTCCCGAATCCTTTCACGCGAAACATGCTCCAAGTGCTTGTTATTTTTGCTTATTGCGGCTGCGGTCTCTCCGTCAATGCCGAAATCGAGCTCGGAAACGAAGCGTATAGCCCGCAGCATACGCAAAGCATCTTCTCCAAAGCGTTCCTGAGGATTCCCGACGGCGCGCACGAGCTTGTCCTTTATGTCTTTTTGTCCGCCATAAGGATCAGTGATTTGTCCTTTATCCTCATCAAAGGCGATGGCATTGATCGTGAAGTCGCGTCGGGCGAGGTCCTCGAGCAGGGAAGTGCCGAACGTAACCGAATCTGGCCGCCGCTTGTCCGAATAGCCCGATTCAAGGCGATACGGTGTCACTTCGACGATCGCAAGCCGGCCATCCTCGCTCCCGGTCTTTATGCCCACCGTACCGTACTCATTTTCATAAAAGGAATCGGGGAAGAGGGTCTGAATCTGTTCTGGCGTGGCGTTGGTGGTAAAGTCCCAGTCTTTCGGGATGCGGTTTAGGATGAGGTCGCGCACGCACCCGCCGACGAGATACGCCTCGAAGCCAGCTTCGCGCAAGGCGGTGTTTATGGCGCATATCTCAGGGGGAATACGATGGACCATGGGCGCATGGTAGCATGCTGAAAGGTTTTATCGCGCCCCGGTGGTGAAATGGATATCACGGCTGACTTCGGATCAGCTGTTCCGGGTTCGAGTCCTGGCCGGGGCACTAGGAAAAAGAACGGATGGCTGGTATCATGCCTGTCAGGCGGGCATGGTTTAGTGGTAGAACACGTCCTTGCCAAGGACGAGACGGGAGTTCGATTCTCCCTGCCCGCACCACGATCGGTAACTCATTAGGTTTAGGACGGGAACTCTAGGACGGTTTTTACGGGTGTGCAAAAGTCTGGGGATATTGGGGATAAAGGACGCGTCCGAGAACGGATAGTATGTAAAATAACAAGTGAATTGGCTGTATTTATAAAAGCCGTGAACTTGTCCTCTAAAACACGAAAAGAAGTCGGCGCCTTGGGGGAAAAGGTCGCTGCGGAGTATCTGCGGCGTCGCGGATTCTCGATTCGTGACCGGAACGTTGCGCGCAAGACGGGCGAGCTCGATCTTATTGTTGAGAAGGGTGACGTGCTGCACCTCGTCGAGGTGAAGACCGTTCTTGCCGATGAATTCCCTCGGGAGCAGGACGTGCAGGATGAGTATGACCCCTCGCTCAACCTACACGAGGCAAAAGTGCGGAAGGTCGCGCGGACGGGGGAGTGGTACGTTCTCGAGAAACGTTGGGAAGGGGACTGGCAAGTAGACGGCTGCCTCGTCTGGCTGCGGCGGCGCGACGGGATGGCGCGAGTCTCGTATTTACCGCAAATAGTGTAAGCTCTAAACACGGCGGGCCGGAGTATGCCGGTAGTACGCGTGCTTTGGGAGCACGTAGACCGAGTTCAATTCTCGGCGGCCCGACAAACTTACTATAGGTTCGCTGTAATGACTGATTCAAGCGCAGAAATCTTGGGTGCGAAAGCGGCGATGGAGTCATTGGTCGGGCGGGCGAGGAGAAGATCGAGTGGCTCGCCGGTCTGGCTCGCGTAGGCAGCACGGATGTAGGAGGCCGTGATGGCGTTCAGGGTGCGGGTATCGGTCGCGCCCGTTATGGTGCTCGTGGTGATGGTGCCAGCGAGTGTTCCTGCAGCAGTTGCGACGCCACCGCCCGAGGAGCCCTCCTGTGCCGCCGCCGAACCGCCAAGCGAGAGTACGTCGGTAGTGTCCGTCGCGAAGGTGAAGATACCCTTCACCGAGCCGAAGACGACGGTCGGATAAAGATCCGTCCGGACCTGGCTCGTCGCGAGAAACTGTGCGCCGTATGAGGCGATGACGACCGGCGTTCCTTCTGCGGGCGGGGTTACGGCAAGCGGCATGAAAGGAAACGAGGAAGGAAGGGCAGCTGCCGTAGCGCTCTTCGTGACCGCAAGGAGGGCGAAATCGGCCTCTCCCGTCCCGTCAGGAGCATCCTGAGTGATGACGCTCGCGTTCTGTCTGACCCAGGCAGCGGGGATGTAGATGAGCGCTGCGCGGTAGGTGTCCTTGGCCGGGCCGCCGGTGCGGATGGAACAAGAGACACCGCGATCCGCGAGGAGGAAGTACTGGGCGACATGCGCGTTCGTAAGAATGATGCCGTCGGGCGCGACGAAGACGCCGCTGCCGCTGATCGAGTGGATGGCGCCGCCGGCCGGAGCGTCGCAGAGGATGTTCACGAGTGCGCTGCGAAGCGTCGCCGCGGAGGCGTCGAGCGCCGCATTCCCGGACGAGGGGAGAGGTTTAGGGGCCGAGGATGTCGCCACGGCTGTGGGTGTCGTGGCCACCGCCATCGTGGCAGGAGCGGCTTCTGCAGGTTGTTTGGCGGTTGGAGTGGGGGACGGCACTGAAACTGATGGCGCAGGAATGGAGGGAGTGTCGCTCGCGACGGCCGGCACCGGCATCGAGAACGGCGACGAAGACGCGCTCGGCACCGTGACCTCTCCGAGCCGCGGAGCCGGAGCGGCTACCGGCTGCGGCTTGGCGACGAGAGAGACGCCGAGGGCGAGGACCAGGGCGGCAATGACTCCGAGATACGGCGCGAAGCGCTGCATGTGCAAAGAGTAGCGCAAAAATGGTATTCTCACACCATTGCGGACGTGGTCTAACGGTATGACGGCTGCCTTCCAAGCAGTCAGCGCGGGTCCGACTCCCGCCGTCCGCACCGAATTTCGATGCTCAGAGCAAAATAACGGAGGAGGAGTACCATAGGGGGTATGGAACCGTTGGCGGCGAGGATCAGGCCGGAGACGCTCGACGAGGTGGTCGGGCAGGAGCATTTGGTCGGCCCCGGGAAGCCTTTGCGGGTGGCGATCGAGAAGAAGCACCTCTTCTCCTTCATCCTCTGGGGCCCGCCCGGGACGGGCAAGACGACCATCGCCCGCATCTATGCGCGAGCGCTCGACGCAGAGCTCTATGAGCTCTCGGCCGTCTCGGCGGGGAAGGATGACATCAAGAAGATCGTCGGCGAGAAGGGGACGCTCCACTTCCAACCCAAGGTCCTCTTTCTCGATGAGATACACCGCTTCAACAAGGCGCAGCAAGATTTTCTTCTGCCCTATGTCGAGAGCGGGGAGCTGACGCTGATCGGCGCGACCACCGAGAACCCGTCCTTCGAGGTCATCGCGCCTCTGCTCTCGCGTTGCCGGGTCTTCGTCCTCGAGCCGCTCTCCGAAGAGGCATTGAAAAGGATAGTGAAGCGGACGAAGCTGAAGGTGAAGAAAGATGCGCTCGAGTGGCTCCTAAGCTATGCGAATGGCGACGCGCGGAAGGCCTTAGGCCTCCTCGAGAGTACCGAGTCGCTCTATGGCGAGGTGACGGCCGAGACCTTGGACAAGGCGCTCGAGTCCCCGCACCTGCGCTACGACAAGAAGGGCGAGGAGCACTACGACACCATTTCGGCGTTCATAAAGTCGATGCGCGCTTCGCAACCTGATGCTGCGCTCTATTATCTCGCGCGGATGGTCGAGGCGGGTGAGGATCCGCTCTTCATCGCGCGACGGATGGTCGTCTTCGCCTCCGAGGATGTCGGTCTCGCGCAGCCGACCGCGCTCGTGGTGGCCAACGCGGTCTTTAGAGCTTGCGAAACAATCGGCTACCCGGAGTGCACCATCAATCTCGCGCACGGCGTCGCTTATCTCGCTCGAGCGGAGAAGAGTCGTGCGAGCTATGATGCCTTACGCTCCGCGCAGGCGGACGTCGCCGCACTCGGCAATCTCCCGATCCCGAAAAAGATCAGGAACGCCCCGACGAAGCTGATGAAGGACCTCGAGTACGGTAAGGATTACGAGAAATACGACAAGGAGTCGTATTTGCCGGAGAAGCTGAAAGGAAAGAAATATCTGAAATAGCCCGTGATACCATCGAGGCATGAACCAGCTCATCCTGCCGGTCGTCATCCTTATTCTCCTTTCATCGGTTGCCCGGACGATCCACTTCCAGCTCTTCGATAAGTATTTCAAGCTCTCCTTCGCCGATGCTCCGGTCTGGTCGTTTCTCTATTTCAGTGCGTGGGCGGCCTTGGCAGCGCTCCTCTTCCCCTCGGAAATAGCCGCGCTCTTCTCCCGGGTCTCGATCCTGGGATATATAGCACTCGTTTTCTTCTTGGTCGTTGTCTCACCGGTTCTCTATCGCATGGTGCGGGCGCAAGACGGTCGGCCAGAGTGGCTCGCTGCCCTCTTCCCGGATGAAGGGATGCTCACCTTGAGCGAGCGGTACATTCTCGCCAAGGACGCAGACGTCGTCTTCCAGCAGTTTGTCGCTGGCGCGATGATCCTCGTTCTCGCTCAGGGCGGAGTCTCGTACCCGGCGGTCGTGGGCATCTTCGTCGCGCTCTTCGCTGCGGCGCATCTCTACATCTTCCATACCGACGGGCTCGCTTGGGGACTCTATTACACCACCTATGCTGCGCTCGCAGGGTTCGCCTTCCCGTTCCTCATCCTCTTCGTCCCGGCAGGAATCGTATATGCGATCGTGATCCACATGCTCTTCTACGTCCTTTCCGGGATCTTCTTCGCCGCGCTTCCCCGACCAGGTAAGGCGGTCGCTCGAGAGTTCGGGGCGGCATGACAAAGCGCGGCCCCGCCGAGAGGCAGGGCCGCGTTTCAACGAACGTTGGACAGCTCTATTTCACCGCGTCCTTGAGCGCCTTCGCGGGGCGGAACTTCGCCGTGCGAGTCGCCGGGATGCGAATGGTCTCGCCGGTGCGCGGGTTGCGGCCTTCGCGCGCCGGACGCGCCTTCGTCGCGAAGATGCCGAGGCCTGCGATCGAGACCTCCTCGCCGCTCTTGAGGCCGGAAACGATGGAGTCGATGACGGCCTCGACTGCGCGCTCGGCGTCAGCCTTGGTCGAGCCGAGGACGTCCTGCACCTTGTCGACAATGTTTGCTTTGTTCATGAGTGTCTGCTAGCTGCTAATCCCACGGCCGTGCTCGGGGGTGGGTATGGGGAAAGTATAGGAAATACGCCACGACGCACAAGGGGGCTTTACAACCTATCGTGGATAGCGCGGAATCATCGGTAATCACCTGGCGAACTCGACAACGCGGTTCTCGCGGATGATGTTTACCTTGATTTCGTTCGGGTATTTCAGCTCCGCCTGGATGCGCGCCGCAATGTCGCGCGCGAGCTTGTGCATAGCGAGGTCTGAGACCTTGCCGGGATTCACGAAGACCCGGATTTCGCGGCCAGCCGCGATCGCATAGACCTTTTCGACACCTTCGAAGGCGGCTGCGAGGCGCTCGAGGTCGCTCAAACGTTCGAGGTAGCGGTCGACCGTGTCGCGGCGCGCTCCCGGACGGCTTGCTGAGATGGCGTCGGCCACCTGGACGATGACCGCCTCCGGCGTCTCGTAAGGGTATTCCTCGTGATGCGCCTGCATCGCCTGGATGACGCTCGGAGCGACACCGAACTTCTCGAGGATGCGTCGGCCGATCTCGACGTGCGTGCCCTGGACTTCGTGATCGACGGCCTTGCCGATATCGTGAAGAAGCGCGGCAGTGCGGGCGACGGTCGCGTCAGCGCCAAGTTCGGTCGCGAGCATGCCGGCGAGGTGTGCGGCTTCGATGGAGTGGGCGAGCACATTCTGGCCGAAGCTCGCGCGGAAACGGAGCCGCCCGAGGATCGCGAGGAGCTTCGGGTCGAGGCCGAGGACGCCTGCTTCATACGCCGCTGCCTCGCCTTCCTGTCGGATGGTCTCGGTTATCTCGGCGCGCGTCTTCTCGACCGTCTCCTCGATCTTCACCGGCTGGATACGGCCGTCCGCGATCAGTTTCTCAAGTGCGATCTTGGCGACGGCGCGACGTACGGGATCGAAAGAAGAGAGCGTGATGCGGTCGGGAGTGTCGTCTATGATGACGTCGACGCCCGTCGCGCGTTCGAACGCCTTGATATTGCGCCCCTCCTTGCCGATGACTTTACCCTTCACGTCCTCTGAGGGGATTATGACCGAGGCGGAGAGCGTCTCGGTGTTCACCGTATTTCCGAGGCGGTAGATGGCCGCCGTGAGCAGGTCGCGCGCTTTCTCCTCGAGGCGTTCGCGGCCGTTCGCGGCGAGCTTCTGCAGGCGCAGGAGGATCGCTTCTTCGTGTGCGCGCTCGATCTCGGAAAAGAGCTCTTCGCGCGCTGCATCCTCGGAGAGATGCGCGACCTTTGCGAGCTCGTGTGAGCGCTCCTTCGCGAGTTCTTCCGCTTTTTCCTTAGCGTGCGCCGCCTCAAGCTCGCGCGCGCGCACCAGAGCCTCCTTTTCGTCGAGGTCACGCTGGCGGGAATCGAGGAACTCCTCGCGCGCGGCAACGCGTTCCTCGCGCGTGCCGATCTTCTCCTCTCGCTCCTCGATCGGCGCAAGACGCTCAGTCTCGAGGACTTCTCCGCGGAACTCGGCGTCGGCGATGATCTTCGCCGCCGCTTCCTTGGCCTGGAGCAGCTTCTGTTTGATCTCGAGCTCGAGCGACCCCTTCTGGGCGAGGCCGATCAGGACGCGCAGCACATAGCCGAGCGCGATGCCGCCGGCGCCCGAGAGGGCGAGAAGCAGCAATTCTATATTGAGTGACATGTCCCGTTTCGGTTATCCGTCCTGTTTCTGGCGGGAACGGCTTGGTGCTAAGGAAGGGAGTGGAGCGGCGTTTCAGGCGTTTGAGGTCAGGCGGCGGGGCGGTATGGCTAGACCCTACCACAAAACAAAAAACAGCGCGCGCCGGAGCGGCCAGCGGGGTGGTACACTTGTTTCATATCCAATAACCCAACCGCTCAGGGTCAACCAGCAACTCCTCGACTACGTGCGTCAGCAACTCGCTGCCGGTGTTCCTAGAGAGGAAATCTACAAAGCCCTCCTGCTCCTGAAGTGGCCATCGGCAGACATAGACGAAGCGTTTGCGTCCGCAATCATTCCTTCACCGCCAGTTCCGAGTGCGGCGCAACCGGTCCAGCAAGTTGCCGCTACTGTCCAGGATGGACTTATTTCCGTTGGCCGTCTCTTTAGCGATTCTTGGAGTTTATATAAACAGCGTTTCGGAGTCTTGGTTGCTCTGATAGCAATTCCGTACATCCCTCTTTTGGCAATTCAACTTTGGCCGGCAGGGAGTTTGGTAAAAAGCGTTTTAGCCTTGGTTTTTGGTTTAGTTAGCGTGTTGATTCTGATCCCAACGATAGTCGCCGCTATATCCGCAGTTGCAAAAAACACAGGGTTCTCCGATTCGTTTAAACGAGGTTTGCAATTATTTTTCCCGCTGCTTTGGATCGGCATTCTGTCTGAACTAGCTATAATGGGAGGGTTCATCCTGCTCGTCATTCCCGGCATCATATTGGCAATCGGGTTATCTCTCAGCATCTTCACCCTTGTTATCGAGGATAAACGAGGAACCAGGGCACTTCTTCAAAGCCGCTCATACGTGCGCGGACATTGGTGGGCTGTCTTCGGGCGGCTGCTCCTGCTTTATGTCGTTATTGGCATCCCACTACTTGTGCTTCAAGTATTGGTCTCGCTTGCGTTCGGAGGAACAACGGGAATCATCGCCTACTATCTCGTTTCTATCTTTGCCGCTCCGTTTGCTCTCGTGTATACCTACACGATCTACCGGAGCCTTGCCGCTCTAAGGCCGGAGCTTGCGACAACGACGTCTACGTCCGGCCGAGGCTTCCTCATCACGAGCATCATTATCGGGCTTATTGTGCTGATCGTGTTGCCTATTAGCATATTCATCTGGCTCAAATCACTTGTCCCACAAGGGTATACGAACTTGACCATGGAGGTTTCAGTGCCGGCAACTTATGCGCCAGCAACGTCTACCGAATCTTCCACCGCGTCAGCGTTGGCGCTTGCCTCTGCACCCTATACGAACGTGGCTGACGGATATCGCATCACGCCGCCTGCAGGCTGGTCTACAGATAGTCAGGCAATCTCCAAAGAACATTACACAATGTTCACGCCATATCCAAATCCCTCTCAGGCGAGCATTACGGTCGTGACGTACGCTGCGGCCGTGACATCCTCCGAGACTTCGGCTGTTTTGCAAAAAGTGCTGGACGGTTACCAACAACACACTGGCTTCACCATCCTGAACAAGACGAATACAACCGTTGGTTCTTATTCTGCGCTACTCATTCTTTACACCGCAAGTGGTCTTAGAGGAAAAAATGAAGGATATTTATTCCTGGTATCCAAGGATGGCAATATTTATGAAATCCTTGCACAAACCGCCGCTGGAGGTTGGAGTTCGTACGAGGATTTCTTCCGGAACGTCATCGCGTCCTTCTCGTTCACTTCCTGACGGATTCTTTGTAAAAGCACACGGCCCGCGCTTAAGCGCGGGCCGTGTTATCTGAATTATTCTGTCTTTTTATTTATACACTTGGTCGACGATGCCGTACTTCTTCGCCTCGTCGGCGGTCATGAAGAAGTCACGGTCGACATCCTTCTCGATCTTGTCGATTGATTGGCCGGTGTTCTTGGCCATCATCTTATTAAGCCGGTCGCGCGTCGCGAGGATGTGTTGCGCGGTGATAGCGATGTCGGACGCCTGACCCTCGGCGCCGCCGAGCGGCTGGTGGATCATAACCTCCGCGTTCGGGAGCGCGAAACGCTTACCCTTCGCGCCCGAGGAGAGAAGCCACGCCGCGCCCGAGGCGGCCATGCCGACGACGACCGTCGCGACGTCCGGCTTCACGTGGTTCATCGTGTCAATCATCGCGAGCGTCGCAGATACGGCGCCGCCCGGCGAGTTGATGTAGAGCCAGATGTCCTTCTTCGGGTCTTCTGACTGGAGGAAGAGGAGCTGTGCGATGATAAGGTTCGCTGTCTCGCTCTCGATCGGTCCGCCGAGGAAGATGATGCGCTCCTTGAGGAGGCGCGAGTAGATGTCATAGGCGCGCTCGCCGAACTGGCTCTTCTCGACGACCATCGGGACGAGCATCGACGCGCGCGGAGTCTCAGTGTTTTTCATGGTGATAGGGCTAGTGGCTGGTAGTACTGGATACGTTCGAGAGAGCGGGGGTGTTTCCGCCCGGTCCCGGCGCGGTGCGTCGGCCCCAAGCATAGAACGCGCCGATGACGATCATGGCCACGATGACGACGATCGATACGATCACGCCCCAAGACTGCGCCTTCGGCGAAGGGACACGAGCGGGGGTGCCGAGCGGGGAGCGCGGTTCTTCCATAGCCGCTATCCTTTCAGCTTCGGCGCGTATTCGCGCTCGTAGCGTTCGGCACTCTCCTTTATGATCGCGGTTCCTTCTGCTGCGCTCAAGAACTCCCCGACATCTCCCGTCCCGGGCTTCTTAAGCGCCTTGTAGTTCTCCCAGTAATACTTCGTCTCTTTCTTGAAGTACTCGCCGAGGTCGTCGACCGTTTTGATGTGATCGGCGCGCTTATCTTCGGCCAGGACGGCGATGATTTTATCGTCGGTCTCGCCGCCGTCAATGAATTTCATCGCGCCGATGATTCTCGCTTCGACGACCGACCCCGGGACGAGCGGCTCGGTGATGTTCACGATCTCGATGTCGAGCGGGTCGTTGTCGAGATCCCAGGTCTTCGGGATCGCACCATAGGTGAAGGGATAGGCGAGCGAGGAGTAGCCCACGCGGTCGAGCTTCAGCTGGCCAGATTCGGTGATGATCTCGTATTTGTTGATCGAACCGGCCGAGACCTCGACGATGACGTTGACGATGCCCGATGCCTCGTCCGCGAAGGGCGGCAGGACGTGCAGGAGGTTCAGCATGTACTCGGACGGGCGGTGGTTGATGTTTGCCATATGCTGGTCAGTATAGCGCGCAGGGCGTCATTCGTCTGTCGCCTGGTCGCGGTCCTCTTCCTTGTCCGCGGCCGTCTCGTCGCTTGCGGGGAGCTCGGTGAGCTCTTCTTCGGCCGGGATGCCGCCGTCCACGGCCGGTTCTTCCTCCGTGACGGCGGCGAACTGCTCGGTCGGAGCCACGTCTGCTTCTTCTGCCGGTCCCTCCTCGGGAGGCACGACGACGACTGACTCGCCGTTCGACTCCGCGACTTCTTCGCCGCCGGTCGAGACGATATCGATGTTCCAGCCGGTGAGCTTCGCTGCGAGGCGGACGTTCTGGCCGCCGCGGCCGATCGCGAGCGACTGCTCGTCCTCGGCAACGGTTGCGATCGCACGGTGCTCCTCCTCATTAAGCTCGACCTCGATCGGCGAGGCGGGGGAGAGCGCCTCGCGTACGAACTCGCGCGGGTCGTCGTTCCACTCGATAATATCGATACGTTCGCCGCCCAAGGCGCCCATCACCGTCGAGACGCGCACGCCGCGCTGCCCGACTAAGGAACCGACCGGGTCGACGTGCGCCTCCTTCGAGACGAGGGCGATCTTCGTGCGGCTGCCCGGCTCGCGGGCGAGCGCCTTGACCTCGATCGCGCCGGATGCGAGCTCCGGCGCCTCCATCTCGAAGAGCTTCACGACGAACCTCGGGTGCGCGCGGGAAAGGCGCAGGTAGACGCCACGGAAGCCCTCGTCCACCGCGTAGAGATAGGCGCTGATGCGCTCGCCCATCCGATAGCGCTCGCCCGGAATCTGTTCCTCGTACGGGATGACGCCGGTCGCGCGCCCGAGGTCGACGAAGATCGCTCCGCGCTCGACGCGCTGGACGATACCGCTCACGATCTCGCCCTTGCGCTCGCCGAACTCCTCGAGCATCGAGAGCTTCTCGGCTTCGCGTACCTTCTGGATGACGACCTGCTTGGCGGTCTGCGCTGCGATGCGGCCGAAGTCGTCTTGCGGCTCGAGCGGGAAGACGATCTCATCGCCGACGCTCGCGCCCTTCTTGATCAGTCGCGCGTTCTCGAGGAGGATGTGCTTCTCGGCGTCGAAGCGGGGCAGCTCGCCCTCGGCGAGCTCCTCCTCCTCGGCATGCATATGCGGGTGGGTATGCTCCTCGGTATGCTCCTCGCCCTCTTCAGGAAATCGCGCAGTCGTGTCGTCGACGACCGTTTTCACCTGTTCGAAGGCGACGGTGCCGGTGTTGAGGTCGAGCTTGGCGCGGACGACCTGACCGCGCTTGCCGTATTCGCGCTTATAAGCGGTCGCCATCGCAGTCTCGATAGCCTCGATCATCGTCTCGCGGCTGATGCCCCGGTCCTCGAATTCTCCGAGCACCGCGCCCATGGTCTTCAAGTCAATCATATGGAATATGTATGTCTGATAGTGATAACCCTTACTACTCCCGTAGTCTAACAAAAATGTCCGCATCGCGGACATCGGGATAACGGAAGGATACCATCCATCGCAAGTGGTGTCAACGCGGGTCGGATCGGACGCTGTCGGCAAACTGTGCAATGCGCGCGCCGGCGGAGCCGGCGCGCGTTATACTGCGAACATATGCATGTTCCGGACGGAGAGCTGAAGGAATTCATCACCGACTCGGGGCTCGTCTCGAAGAAGGACCTCGATGCTGCTGCCGATGAGGCGGAGAAGAAAGGAAGGCCGCTCGGCGACATCCTTGTCGCGCACGGCGCCCTCTCGGAGGACGCGCTCCGGCGCGTCCATGCCTATGTGCTCGGGATCCCCTTCGTGAACCTGAAGGACTACCGCATTCCTGCCGACATCCTCTCCATCATTCCCGAACCGATCGCGCGTACGCATAACATCATCGCCTATAAGAAGGACGGCGGTACGCTCGAGATCGCGATGCTCGACGTCGAGGACCTCGCCTCGATCGAGTCGATACGGAAGAAGACGGGATTGAAGATCGCTTCGCGGCTCACCGACACCGAGAGCATCAAGGCGGCCCTCCTGCAATACCAGAAGTCGCTCAAGGACGAGTTCGGAGACATCATTTCGGCCGAGGCGGGGAAGCTGAAGCTCGTTCCCGAGGGCGAGAAAGAACTCTCGGGCGATGACTTGAAGAAGATGGCCGAGGACCTGCCGGTCGTGCGCATCGTCGACACGCTCCTGCGCCACGCGATTTCCCAGGGCGCCTCTGATGTCCATATCGAGCCGATGGAGGATCAGGTGCTCGTCCGCTATCGCATCGACGGCATCCTGCACGACGCGATGACCCTGCCCAAGGCGGCTGCTGCCGGCATCGTCGCACGCATCAAGGTGCTCTCGAATCTCAAGCTCGACGAGAAGCGCCTGCCGCAGGACGGCCGTTTCAAGATGGAGACCGAAGGGGAACGCGTCTCCTTCCGTGTCTCGATCCTGCCCACCTTCTTCGGCGAGAAGACGGTGATGCGCCTCTTGCGCGAGACGGGCGAGGGCTTCACGCTCGAGGCGATCGGCCTTCACGGCGAGAATCTCGAGCGCATCCACACGGCCCTGAAGCAGACGACCGGCATCATCCTCATCTCGGGGCCGACCGGCTCGGGCAAGACGACGACCCTCTACACCATGCTCGACATCCTCAACCGGCCGGATGTGAACATCTCGACCATCGAGGATCCGATCGAGTACCAGATGAAGCGTATCAACCAGACGCAGGTGAATCCGGCCATCGGCTTCACCTTCGCGAACGGCCTGCGTTCCTTGGTGCGCCAAGACCCGGACATCATCATGGTCGGCGAGATCCGTGACGGCGAAACGGCCTCGCTCGCGATCAACGCCGCCCTGACCGGCCACCTCGTGCTCTCGACCATTCATACTAACAGCGCCGCTGGCGCGATCCCGCGCCTGATCGACATGGGGGTCGAGCCTTTTCTCCTCACCTCGACCATCCGCGTCGTCGTCGGCCAGCGGCTCGTGCGCCGGCTCGTCGACACGAAGGAGCCGTATGCGGTCGATGCCGCCCTCAGGGCGAAGATCGCCCCCGCAGCAGATTTCGACGCCGCATTCAAGGCGCTCGAAGACGAGAAGCTCGTGAAGAAGGGTTCGACGCTCGACGGTCTCCAGTTCTATCGCCCGGTCGCTCCTCCGGAAGGCGGCGACGGCTACAAGAGCCGCATCGGCATCCATGAAGTGCTTGCCGTCTCGCCCGCGATCCGCGACATCATCCTCCATAGCGGCGCGAGCGATGCTCTCGAAGAGCAGGCGAAGAAGGAAGGCATGCTCACGATGCTCGAAGACGGCATCTACAAAGCCGCCCTCGGCATCACCTCGATCGAGGAGGTGCTCCGGACCGTGAGCGAGTGATATGAGATTCCGCGCGACGATACGGAAAGGGGAAGGGGGTAGCGTGTCGGACGAGACGCGCGTCGTCGAGGCCGAGTCGCGCTTCGCCGTCTATGAGCTCGTCCAGAAGGAAGGCGGCCGGGTCGTCGCCATCAAGGAAGCGTCACGGGGTCTCCGTATGCCTGCCTGGCTCAACGTGAGCATCGGGACGGGCGTGAAGCGCATCGAGATCGTCCGTATGGCGAAGAACCTCTCCGCCATGCTTAGCGCAGGTCTCTCGCTCGCTCGCGCGCTCTCGGTCATTGAACGCCAGGCGGGTAACAAGCGGCTGAAGACGGTTGTTAAAGGCCTTTCCGAATCGATCCGCAAAGGGTCCGCCTTCCACGAGGCGCTCGGCGCCTATCCGCACATCTTCCCGCCCGTGTTCATCGCGATGGTGCAAGCGGGCGAAGAGTCGGGCTCCTTGGCCGAATCACTCCGCATCGTGGCGCTCCAGATGGAGCGCAGCGAGGAGCTGAAGCGCAAGATCCGCGGCGCGATGATCTACCCATCGATCGTCGTCACGGCGATCGTCATCGTCGGCATCCTCATGCTCATCTTCGTCGTGCCGACATTGACGGCGACCTTCACACAGCTCCATGTGCCGCTGCCGCTCGCGACGCAGATCATCGTCGCACTTTCAAACTTCATGGTCGCGTACGCGCTCTACGTGCTCTTCGGTCTCGCCTTCCTCCTCGTCGCCGGCATAGCCTTCTTCCGTTCACGCCTGGGCGGCCGCCTTGTCATCGCTGTCTCCCTTCGCTTGCCGGTCATCGGAGAGCTCGTACGCGAGACTTATTCGGCGCGCGCCTCCCGCACGCTCTCCTCGCTCCTCGCTTCAGGCGTGCCAGTCCTCGACGCGCTCGTCATCGCTAAGGAAGTAGTGCATGCGGAGGCTTTCGCACGAGTGATCACGGAGGCCGAGGATGACGTGCGGAAGGGCGAACCGCTCTCGGCGCCCTTCGCGCGGGCCACGAGGCTCTATCCCGTCCTCATGAGCGACATGCTCGCGGTCGGCGAGGAGACCGGGAAGGTCGCTGAGATGCTCCAGCAGATCGCGGAGTTCTACGAGGGCGACGTTTCGGAGAAGACGAAGGACCTCTCGACGATCATCGAGCCGGTCCTGATGCTCTTTATCGGCGCGGTCGTCGGCGTCTTCGCCGTCTCGATGATCGGGCCGATTTATTCGCTCTCATCGGCGTTCTGATGTCTCATCCCTCACGCGGATTCTCCCTTATCGACGTCATCGTCGGCATCGCACTCACGCTCGTTCTCTTTCTCTCGCTTTTCGGGCTCTTGCGCGCCTCGGTCGTCCTTTCTACGTTCGCTAAAGGGAGCGCCGGCGCGACGGCTCTCGCCGAGACCGAGATGGAGTACCTCCGCGGCCTTTCCTACGACAAGGTCGGCACGGTAGGCGGTATTCCGCCAGGCGCGGTCCCTCAGATGGCGACTACGACGGAAAACGGTATCACCTATGTGACGGATGTGTTCATAAGCTACGTCGACGATCCCGCGGACGGTACCGGTGCAAACGACACGGACGGCATCACCACCGATTACAAGCGTGCTCGCGTGGCCGTCTCCTATACGGTATCCGGGAAGACGCATTCCGTTGTCCTCGTCTCGAATTTCGTACCCCCTGGCATTGAGACGAGCACGGGCGGCGGGACGCTCACGCTCCACGTCGTGAACGCGAACGGCGCGGACGTGCCGGGCGCGACGGTGCGTATCGTGAACGCTTCCACCTCGCCGGCCGTCGATCTCTCCACGCTCTCCGACGCGAACGGGCTCGTCACCCTCGGCGGCGCCGCGACCTCGACCCAGTACCAGGCTTTCGTCTCGATGAACGGCTATTCGAGTGCAGAGACGTACGCGCAGACCGCCGTCAACGCAAACCCGGCTCCAGGCTACCTCACCGTCGCGAAGGACCAGACGACGACCCAGACCTTCGCGATCGACCTTCTCGCGCACCTGAATGTCATCACCGACGCCCCGATCGCGACCTCCACCTTCACCGATTCGTTCGCGGACGCTTCGAAGATCGCCGCGCTCGCGTCGACCACCGTCTCCGGCGGCGCCATCACGCTCATGAGCGGGCAGACGAGCGGCAGTGCGCGCTCGGTCGCGACCTCATCGCCACACCTCGTCTCTTGGGGCATGCTCGTAGCCACGACGACCGTCCCTGCGAACACGTCGGAGCGCCTCCACGTCTATGACGGGAACGGCGCGCTCGTTCCGGACACGGTCCTGCCAGGGAACAGCATCGGTTTCGCGACGTTTCCGGTCTCGCTCGCGGGCATCTCGACCACCACCTATCCCTCGCTTGCGGTCGGTGCGACGCTCGGAGGCGACGGCAGCGCGACGCCCGCCGTCGACGCGTGGTCGTTCTCGTCTACGGAAGGGCCTTTCCCGATCCCGAACGTCGCTTTCACGCTCACCGGGGCCAAGACGATTGGCTCACGAAGCGACGGCACCCCCATTCCTAAGGCCGTCGTAAACACGTCGACCGGGAGCGACGGCGTCCGTTCTCTCGCGCTCGAGTGGGACTCGTACGAACCTTCCGTTCCGGATTACGACGTCGAAGACGCGTGCCCGGCGCCGCCCTACGCGCTCGCGCCGGGCGCGAGCGAGAACGTCTCTCTCTTCCTCGTGGCGAAGACGGCCGACAACCTGCGCGTTCTCGTCACGGACAGTACCGGAGCAGTCGTGCCGGGCGCGTCCGTGACGCTTGCGCGCAGCGGCTACACGAAGACCGTGAAGAGTTCTTCCTGCGGCTCGGCGTACTTCGGCGGCCTTTCTGCCGCGAACGACTACACAGTCACCATCGCGAAGAGCGGCTATACGACGACCACTGTTTCAAACGTATCCGTTTCAGGCGCATCAACCACGGGCGCGAGCTTCCCCTGATCATGAAACGACGCCTCTTTTCCGGATTTACGCTCGTCGAGACCGTCGTCACGGTCGCCCTTACGGGATTCATCATGCTGACGCTCGCGTTCATCATCCAGTACTTCTATAAGACCGCGGCGTATGCGCTCGAACAGACCCAGGCGATCAACAGCGCCCGCCGGAGCGTCGAGAACACCGTGACCGATCTGCGCGAAGCCTCGTATGGGGAGGACGGCTCCTATCCGATCGTCGCCGCGGCGACTTCGAGCGTGACTTTTTTCGCGAACGTGCTCGGTGACGGGGCTGTCGAGAAGGTGCATTACTACCTTTCCGGCCCGTCGCTCTTCCGGGGAACGACCGAGCCCGCGGGCAATCCGCCCTCTTATGCCGGGCAGCCAGAGACGGTTACGCTCGTGATCGACAACATCCGGAATGGCACCTCGACGCCTCTCCTCCGATACTTCGACGCGTCTGGGAACGAGCTTCCCGCGCCGGTGAACGTCGCGAAGGTTGCGTCGGTGCGCATCCAAGTCCTCACGGACGTGAACCCCAGGCGCGCGCCGGACGTCTATACCCTCGACGGCGCCGCGACCCTGCGAAACCTTGATACGATTCAGCCATGACCGCTCGCGGATCCATCACGCTCCTCGTTCTCGTCTTCGGCAGTATCTTCTTCGCCGTCCTCGTCGCGCTCTCCGGCTATGTTCTCGCGCAGAACCGCGTCCAGGACGTGATGCGCGTTCGCGCGGAAGCGTTCTCGATCGCCGAAGCCGGTCTTGATTATTATCATTGGCACCTCGCGCATTTCCCGACGGATCTCACGAACGGCACCGGCGGCTCCGGCCCCTACGCCGTCACCATCCCCGATCCACAAGGCGGCACAGCGGGGACCGCCACGCTCGCCATCACCTCGAACACGGCCTGTGGACAGACGCTCTCGATGGACATCGCTTCGAAGGGAACGGCGGCGGAGGACCCTTCCCAGTCGGTAACCTTGATAGGGCGCTATGCCCAGCCGTCCATCGCTGCTTACGACATCGTGACGAACGGTGCGATGTGGTTCGGATCATCCGAGACCATCAACGGTCCCGTACACTCGAATAACGGCATCCGCGAAGACGGCCCCAACAACGCGCCTGTGACAAGCGCGGTCTCGAGCTGGGCCTGCCCCTCATCCCTCGGCTGTCACGGCGAGACGGAGCCCGGCGTCTTCGGGACGGGCACGCACCCGGAACTATGGTCCTTCCCCACACCGAACATCGATTTCCAGGGCATCGCTGCAAACTTCAGCGCCGACAAGAGCATCGCGCAGGCGTACGGCATCTATCTCCCGCGTTACAGCTCGGGGAACGCCAATGGCACCGCCTACTATAAGGGCTATCATCTCGTCTTCAACGCGCCCGACGCGACGTACCCGAACGGCTCGGTGACGGTGACGAAGGTGACGCCGGCGAAGGTGAGCAACGTCTTCCTGTTCGACACGTCAACGTACGGGACCGAGTACTCGCTCATCCAGGGCGAGACGAACCCGCAGACATATCCGATTCCGTCCGGTTGCGGGCTCATCTTCGTCGAGGATAACGCCTGGATCGAGGGCGTCATCCCGGGCAAGGTGACGGTCGTCGTCGCGAACGTCAGCAACGCCGACGTGACGCCGAGCGCATTGATCCACGGGAACATAACGTATGCATCGGCTAACGGATCGGACGGCCTCACGCTCATCGCCGAAAAAGACATTACCATCACGCCTGATTCTCCTCAGGATTTGAACATAAACGGTGTTTATGTCGCTCAAACTGGATCGTTCGCACGGAATTTGTACATGAACTCTTCGCATTCCGGGTGCAACACCACATACGAGCCGCGAAACACGTTCTCCGTCCACGGCACGATCGTCGCGAGTCTCGGCCAGAACGAGACGTGGGTCATCGGGCAGTCGTGCGGCTCGGAGCCGGACGCCGGCTACCAGACGACGGCCAATCTGCCCGACCGCGCGCTCGCGACTGACCCGCCGCCCTTCACGCCAGTGACCTCGACCGACTGGCAGTTCGTCGACTGGCAGCAGCAATAGCAAGAGCGGGAGTACGGCGTGGGCGAGGCTCGTGCGGTGCTACAATGGCTCCATGCTCATCGTCGCGAATTGGAAGGCGTATGTGGAAGATTTGGCTCGGGCGAAGAAGCTGGTCGCGCTCGGGAAGAAGCTCGCGCGCGCGGACAAGGTCTCGGTCGTGCTCGCGCCGCCCGCGCCGCTCCTCAGTGTGCTCTCGATCGGCCGCAAGACGGGCGTTGCCTTCGCCGCGCAGGACATTTCCGCGACTGCCGGCGGAGCCTACACCGGCGAGGGGACCGCGCAGGCTTTCGCTGCCGCGGGCGCGACCTATGCGCTCGTCGGCCATTCGGAACGGCGCGCGGCAGGCGACACGGACGCCGTCGTCGCCGAGAAGCTTGCTCGAGCGCTCGCGCAGGATCTCGTGCCGGTCCTCTGTGTCGGAGAGAAAGAGCGCGATGGCGAGGGCCGCTATCTCGCCCGCATCCGCGAAGAGATCGTGACAGCGCTCGAGCCGCTCGAGCTCCGGGAGCGTGCGCGCGTCATCATCGCCTACGAGCCGCTCTGGGCGATCGGGAAGGACGCGTCCGCCGCTATCAGCGCGAACGATCTCGCCGAGATGACGCTCTACATCAGGAAAGTGCTCGCCGAGCTTCTCTCGGGCAGAAACGCCGGGCGCACGACAGTGCTCTATGGCGGAGCGGTCGAGCCGGAGAACATTCGCGGCCTCGCGGCGGATGCCGGCGTCGACGGCTTCCTCATCGGCCACGCCTCGGCTGATCCGGCCGTCTTCGCGGCGTTCGCGAAGAATCTTGCTGCCTGACGATGCGGTCCATTCGCGACATTACGACGCTTGAGAACGTACCAGTCCTGGTGCGTGCATCGCTTAATGTCCCTGTCGAGAACGGGAAGGTGACGAATGAGTACCGCCTGCAGCACACCCTACCCACGCTTCGCTACCTCGCAGAGCGAGGGAGCCGCGTCATCGTCGTGAGCCACGTCGGCGAACAGGGGGCGGAGACGCTCAAACCGGTTGTCGACGCGCTGAAGCGGCTTATCCCGCGCGTCTCGTTCTTCGGCGAATCGGTCGGAGCCGGCGCGCGCGCGGCAGCCCGCGACCTCCTGCCGGGCCACATCCTCGTCCTCGAGAATCTCCGGCGCCATGCGGGCGAACGCGCGAACGACCCGGCCTTCGCGCGGGAGCTCGCCTCGCTCGCCGACGTCTTCGTCGAAGATAGTTTCGATACCTGTCACCGCGAGCACGCCTCCATCGTCGGCGTGCCGAAGTTCCTGCCGAGCTATGCCGGTCTCCAGCTCGAAGACGAGGTGCGCGAGCTCTCGCGGGCGCTCTCGCCCGAGCATCCTGCACTCGCCGCGATCGGCGGGATGAAGTTCTCGACGAAGGAGCCCGTGCTCGCGAAGCTTCTCGCGACCTATGACAAGGTCTTCGTCGGCGGCGCGCTCGCGAGCGACTTTCTCAAAGCGGAGGGCACAGACGTGGGGAAGTCCCTCGTCTCCGGCGCTGATCCTGAGGCGATCAAGAAACTCCTCGATAATCCGAAACTCGTCCTGCCGGTCGATTCCGTCAGCAAGGATGGCGTCATCGTCGACCACGGGCCGGGCACGCGCGCCCTCCTCGCCGACCTCGCGTCCCGCTCGAAGACGATTCTCTGGAACGGCCCTTTCGGGGAATATGAAAAAGGCTTCGGCGACACGACCGACGCCTTCGCGGAGGCGGTCGCCGCCTCGGGCGCCTATTCGGTCGTCGGCGGCGGCGACACGGTCGCCGCGATCGAACATCTCGGTCTCTTGTCGCACTTCTCCTTCGTCTCGACCGGCGGCGGCGCGATGCTCGACTTCCTCGCTCGCGGCACTCTCCCCGGCATCGCTGTGCTTGGTTAAGCGAGCTTCGCGCGAATCTTCTCTGCCGTCGCGGCGGCTTCGCCGGAGGCGTAAGGGCGGCCGGGCCAGTGGCGGAGACCATCATCAGAGAAGCGAGGGATGACATGGACGTGGAAGTGGAACACGACCTGGCCGGCGGCTGACTCGTTGTTGATGCCGATGTTGATGCCGTCGGCCCCGAGGGATTCCTTGATCGCGTGGGCGACCTTCTGCGCCGTCTGCATCACTGCCGCGAGGATGGCTTCGTCAGCATCGAGGAGATTGCGCGCGAAGCGCTTGGGCACCACGAGCGTGTGGCCCGGATTGACGGGATTGATGTCGAGGAAGGCGAGCGTCTCGTCGTCCTCATAGACGATGTCGGCCGGGATCTCGCGCCGGATGATCTTGTCGAAGATGGTCTCTTCCATATGAGCCGAGTATAACAAAACCGACACCTCCCTGAAGGAGATGCCGGCGAAGGTGCTGAAGGTCATTTGCAGTACGTCTGGTCGTTAACCAGAAGGTCGCAATTGCTCGTATCGTTCTTAGTCTTTGGAACGATCGGCGACACGAACGTTCCGTTTCCCACCTCCCAGGTCATGCCTGGTTGGACCGATAGCGAGGCGTTCGAGCTGGTGACGTTCGAATGGAACTCGAACGTGGCCGAGGTGCCAGGAGGGATCGCGAGGCGGATCGGGGTATTGCACTGGTTATAACCTGACCCGCTTCCGCAGTTCACGTCGAGCTGCGTGCCATTAACAAAGACGGTCGTGTTCTCCATCCCGTTCGTATTGAACGTCATGCGGCTGAAGTAGCACGGTGTCGTGTCTGTCGACGGGCAGGTAGCGGTGAAGTTGCCAATCGCGACGCCCGATTGTCCAGCGAGGCCCTGGATGGTCGACGGGCTTGTCGTGTTTATGATAGGCAACGCCATGCTGATATTGTCTGTTATCGCGTACGCTGCGCCTTCGACGTCGCCAGTATCCACGGTGGAGCTCGCGTCGTGCATCTGCACGGTGGCGAGCTTCAATTGGAAGGTTGTCTCAGGAGCCGTCGGGTCGAGATCTGCCAACAGTGAGTATGTCGCGGGCGTCGCTCCGCCGTCGCTCGGCAGCC
>JAJYHF010000007.1 GCA_021784875.1 bacterium | reverse complement strand
TGCGCGATAGAGGTCGAGATCCGCCCATTTCTTTTGAGCCGTTTCTTCTATCTTCTTGTGATCGTACGCCATGGCGGCTTAATCGCGGAACCGCTTCCAACCGATGTAGAGGAGTGCCAGGAGGCCCACGGCGCTGATCAGAAGACGCAACCAGTTTCCTGCCGTGCCCCAATAGAGGATCGAACCGATGACGAGCGCAGCTGCGCCGCCGTAAGAGAGACCTGAAGAGACGATCGAGGAGCCGATCGGCAAGAGGCCTGCGACGATCGCGAGGATGCCGAGCACGATCATGGCGATGAAGGAAGAGAGTGCGTTCGCGTCGACCGCTGCCTGGAACGGCTGCTGGCATTTCGCGTAGAGGTCGCAGTAGCCGGTCGGCGCTGTCATACCGGCGGGGGCCGGCGTTGCGGAATAATTCGTCCAGACGCCGCCGATCGCGTCGCAAGAAACGGCATCGGTCGGGACGACGCTGCGCTGCGGGCAGTAGCTTTCATAGGCCGGTGTCGGAAACGCGAGCGAAACGATGACTGAGAAGAATACGTTGAGGATGATGACGATACCGAGCATAAGCGCCCAACGGACGAACTTCGGGCGACGAGACACGTCTACGGGAGCGGCGGGTTCGAGGTTATTTTCCATAGGCGCATATTATACCACGCGTAAAAGTGAAGTCCGTCGCGCATGTCAACTAGCCGTGCAAAAAGACCATCACATCGCCATCCTGGACGATGTAATCCTTCCCTTCCGTCCGGACCTTCGCGGCGGCGCGGGCGGCGGGATACGAGCCGGCGGCGAGAAGGTCTTGTGCCGCGACGACTTCGGCGCGGATGAACTTGTCCTTGAAGTCCGTGTGGATCGCGGCGCCTGCCTCGGGCGCGGTCGCGCCTTGGGGAATCGTCCATGCACGCGTCTCATCGGGACCGGTGGTGAAGAAGGAGATAAGGCCTAGGGTCTCGTAGGCGCCACGGATGAGGCCGGCGAGGCCGTCCTCGAGCGTTCCGAGCTCCTCTCGGAACATCTGTTTGTCTTCTTCGGCGACGTCATTGAGCTCCCGTTCGGTCGCAGCATCGACGAGAACGAAGCGCGATCCGAGCTCCTTGATGAGCTCGTAGGCGTGTGCGGCGCGGCCGTCGGCGAGTTCGTCGAGGTTGTGGCCACCGCTCTTCTTGTTGAGCGCGTAGAGGATCGGCTTCATCGTGAGAAGGTTCAAGGGCGCGACACGCTTCGCTTCCTCCGCCGAGAGACCGGCGTGAAGCGCGAGTTTGCCGCTCAAGAAGGCCTGCTCGAGCCTGGCGAGCACAGCATCCTCGGCGGCCGCGTCCTTATTGCCCGTCTTCATGTCTCGCACCAGCTTGTCGCGACGCTTCCGTACCTGCTCGGCGTCGGCGAGCGCGAGCTCGAGGTTGATGATCTCGATGTCATGCACCGGCTCGACCTCGCCGTCGACGTGGTGTACGTCCGCGTCGTCGAAGAAGCGGACGACCTCGAGGACCGCATCGGTCTCGCGGATATTCGCGAGGAACTGGTTGCCGAGCCCTTCGCCCTGCGCTGCGCCCTTCACGAGACCCGCGATGTCCACGAACTCGATCGCGGCCGGGATGACCTTCTCGCTCTCCGAGAGCGCCGCGAGCGCGCCGAGTCTCGGATCAGGCACGCCGACGACGCCGACCGAGGGGTCGATGGTGCAGAAGGGATAGTTTTCCGCAGGCACAGCAGCCTTCGTGAGCGCGTTAAAAAGCGTGGACTTCCCCACGTTCGGCAGCCCCACGATGCCTATAGTTAGTTTTGAACCCGCCATGACGAAATGATGCGTTCACGATAGTTTATAAGCGTGAGTTGTCAATATTTGCATCCTTCGGGCATCTGGTATCATGGCGAGAAGCCATCATAAATATTTCATTATGTCCAAGCGCGTCGAGCCCGAGATAGAAACCTTCGCCCGCATCCGCGTCGTCGGCGTCGGCGGTTCCGGTAACAACGCGGTGAACCACATGGTGAATTCGAAAGTACACGGCGTCGAGTTCATCGCCGTCAACTCGGACGCGCAGGACCTTCATCGCTCTCTCGCAAAGCGCAAGATCCATGTCGGCAAGAACCTCACGCGCGGCCTCGGCACCGGCATGAATCCCGAGCTCGGCAAGCGCGCGGCGGAGGAAACGCGCCAGGAGATCCAGGAGGCGCTCTCGGGCAGCGACATGGTCTTCATCACCTGCGGCATGGGCGGCGGGACGGGCACGGGCGCTTCACCCATCGTCGCCAAGATCGCCAAAGAATCGGGGGCGCTCGTCATCGCGGTCGTCACCAAGCCCTTCTCCTTCGAAGGTTCGCAGCGCAAGGATATCGCCGAACGCGGCCTCGCTGACTTGAAGAACGAGGTGGATGCTTTTATCGTTATCCCGAACGACAAGATCCTCGATGTCGTCGAGAAGGACACCACCGCGAAGAATGCCTTCGCGATGTGCGACGAGATCCTGCGTCAGGCGGTCGAGGGCGTCTCGGACATAATCACCACGCCAGGCGACATAAATACTGATTTCAACGACGTCAAAGCCATCATGGAAGGCGCCGGCCCCGCGCTCATGGGTATCGGCGTCGCCGAGGGCGACGATCGCGCCAAGGAAGCTGCGCACCAGGCCGTCAATTCCCCGCTCCTCGACGTCTCGATCAGCGGCGCGAAGGGCATCCTTTTCGTCGTTGCCGGTTCTGACGATCTCGGTATCATCGAGGTCCAGGAGGCTGCCAAGGTCATCAACGAATCCGTCGACAAGAATGCGCGAATCATCTTCGGCATCATGCGCGACGAGAAGATAAAGAAAGGCCATCTGCGTATCATCGTCATCGCGACCGGCTTCCCCGAGAGTGCGGCGCACGCAGCGCATGGCAGCATCGGCATGGAGCGTTCCCTCTTCTCGCTCTCTTCCGAGCATCGCGAGGATGAGCGCGGCCGCATTCACAACGAGATCTTCCCTGCCCCCAAGGCAGATATCATCGCGAAGCATGATGATCAGAAGGAAGAGAAGCAGAAGAACGAGAAGAAGATCCCTCTCATAACGGATACGCAAGACTTCGACAAGGACGAGCCGATTGTGGTCGCCAAACCGCATAAGCGCGACGAGCAGCCGACGGCCGCTCCGCAATCAGAAGAAGATGGCGAGAGTTGGGGTGCCATCCCTGCCTTCCTGCGGAGGCATAAGAAATAAAAACGAAGCTGCCGCAAGATGCGGCAGCTTTCCTTATCGCGTCGCCGTGGAGGTCGCGATGCCCGTGCCGCCCACATAGGGCGAGTTCGCCGCGTGGAGCGCGTCGAAGAGCTCGCGCATCGCGTTCACTGCGTCCTCGCCTGCGCCATTCGGTCCTCGCTCGAGCACGACCGCGAAGGCGTACTGCGGGTGGTCATAAGGGAAGAACCCTTCGACCCAGGAGTTGTCGTACTGGTTCTTCGCGCCGACCTGCGCGGTGCCGGTCTTCGCCGCTACCTGCACATACGGCAGGTCGATTGCTTGCGAGAGCGCACTTGTGACGCCGAGCCGCATGCCCGAGCGGACGACGGAGAAGGTCGCGGCGTTGACCGGCACGGTCGTATACGGCGCCGTCTGTCCGTACACCAAGGTCGGCGTGAATATCTTCCCGCCGTTGACGAGCGCGGCGGTTGCGCGCGCCATCTGGATCGGCGTCACCTGCATCGAATACTGCCCGATGGCGGTGAAGTAGGTGTCGCCGAGATACCACGGCTCGCCGAAGGTCGCCTGCTTCCACGCCGGCGAAGGGACGACTCCGCTCGCCTCTCCCGGGAGGCCGATGCCCGTCGTCGTCCCGAGGCCGAACTGCCGGTACCAGTAGTCGAGCCGGTCGATACCGAGCCCTTTCTGGCTCTGGTAGCCGCCGCCGACCTCGTAGAAGAATATGTCGGACGACCAAGCGATCGCATGTTCGACGTCGAGCAGGCCGAGCGCCTTCCAGCCTGTGTAGACGAATTCTTTGCCGGGATGGTACGGATCCGGAAGCGAGATATGACCGGTGTCGTCGATGATCGTGCTTGGCGTGATGATGCCATCCGTGAGCGCTCCGGAAGAGACGAACGGCTTCACGATCGAGCCTGGCGCATAGACGCCGCCGATCGCATGGTCGAGGAAGGGGTGGCCCGGATCGGTGTTGTAGCTCGCGATGACGTTGGCAGGCCCCCCGTCCGCCATCACCTCGGAGTCATAGCTCGGATAAGAGGCGAGCGCCCGGACCGCGCCCGTATGCACGTCCATGATGACGCCCGCACCCGCGATGAAGCCGTCCGAACGGACCGTGTCCGCGACCGCTTTGGCGAAAGGTTCCTGGAGGCTCGCGTCGAGCGTGAGGCGGAGCGTCTTCCCTTCCTGCGCGGGGATGATGGTCCCCTCCGAACGGATACGGCCGAGCGCGTCGGTCTCGGTAAGGAGCTCGCCATTCATGCCGGAGAGCGAAGCGTCGTATTCCGCCTCAAGGCCGGTGACGCCCTTCTCCTCGGTATCATAGTACACGCCGTTCGCGTCCTTCTTCGGATACGAGACGTAACCGATCACTTGGCTCATGGACGGGTAGTGATAGACCCGCCGCACGCTGCCACCCGGTCCCTCGGCGTTGTCGGCGAGGACGACGCCGTTCTCGTCGACGATAACGCCGCGCGGCGCAAAGACCGTCTCGGAAGCGAGGCTGTTGTGTGCGCTCTCTGCGGCATAGACGGTCCCGTTCGCGACCTGCAGATCCCAGGCTCGCCCTGCGAGAATGGCGAAAAGGATGCCGATAACGACAGCGAGCGAGACGAACGTCCCGTGCGAAAGCGGCTTTTCGAGCCTGCCTTCGAACCGCGAACGGTCGAAATCGGACACGTTCGAGGCATCGAGGAATATCTCGTCAGGAGCGATCTCGTGATCCTTGTGGCGGCGCTTCATCCCCTGATGATACTCGTCTTGAGCCGGCTGCGCACGACGAGGGCTAAACCGGTCGCTGCGGCACCGAGAATCGTCGCGTACGGGAATGCGGCAGCGTGAGGCGCGTAATAAAGCGTATCGGCAAAGATTCCCATAGCGAGAGGGAGGAACGGTACGAAAAACGCCCCAGCAAGCATGATAGCTACGACGAGCGGCCAAGGGAAGAGAATGACCCCGACGAACGCGAGCAGGACGAGCAGGCCGTCGAAGATGCCGAGACTGGTCGAGACGCGTGTCATGGAGCAGACGATGTCGCTGTGACGAACGTCGCGCCGGTGTCGCGCAAGGTCACCCAGGAAACCGAGAACGGGTCGATTGCGGGTTGGATGCGCAGACTGACTGAAGGCGAAGAAGGGTCGCTATCGATGCGCGCGACGACGCCGATCGGCAGCCTGCCGGGGCCCGGGATGGATACCACATCTCCTTCCTTGATGCCGGCGGAACGCGCGACCGATGCCGAGAACGTCCCTGCGCCCGTCCCGGTGAGGATGACCGGTTGACTCGATGTCCCGACCCAGCCGGCGACGTTCTCACTGGGAGCCGAGAAGAGCGTCACGCGCGAGAAGCCGGGTGAGATCGACGAGACGATCCCGAGCGGCACGCCGCCTCCGCCGAACGCCTCGTATCCCGCTCGCACACCCGCATCCGAGCCCGCAGCGACCAAGAATGTGTCATACGGGCTCTCGGGAGGGTGCGCAACGACACCGGCAGTGATCCCTGCCGACGCGGCAGGCAGGGCGGAGCCGACGAGCGCCGCGAGGTCAGTGGCCTTCTGTGAGAGCGTGCGGTTCTCGGCCGCGAGGGTCGCGTTCTCTGCGACGAGCCGTTCATTCTCAGCTGACAGAGCCGCGGCGTCCGCGAATCCTTGCGTGAATGCGTGTATGCGCGTCGTGAGCGCGTCCGCGATGCCGAATGCTGGCGCGGCCATCCGGGAAAAAAGACCCGGCGCGACGATCCGCACGAGAAGCGTGATAAGCGCGAACGCGAGCACGACCGTGCTCCAGAGCGCCGCCGGCGAATCGAAAAGCGTCTTACGCCTCGTTAAGTACGTCTTCCTCATTGATGAAAAAATCGGCGTACGGATTCGGATTCTCGGTCACGACGCCCGCGCCGCGTACCACTGCCGTGAGCGGGTCGGGAGCTACGCGTACCGGAACGCCGAGCATCCGTGCGAGCATCTGCGGCAAGCCGCGCAGGAGCGCGCCGCCGCCGAAGACGGTCACGCCGCGTTCGAGGACGTCGGAGAGGAGCTCGGAGGGCGTCGCCTCGATCACCTCCTTCATCGCGTCCATGAGCGGATCAAGCGAGGGTGTGAGGGCTTCGCGGACATGTGCGTCGGTGAGCGTGATCTCACGCGGGAGGCCGGTAGCAAAATCGCGGCCGCGTACGCTCTTCGAGAGCGTCTCGGGGAGCGGCATGACAGCACCGATCGTATGCTTCACTTCTTCGGCGGTGCGTTCGCCGATGCCGAGCTTGAAGGAGCTCCTGACGAAGTCGATGATGTTCTCGTTGAAACGGTCGCCGGCAACCTGGGAGCTCTTCGAGGCGACGACGCCTTTGAGCGCGATGACGGAGATGTCGGTCGTACCGCCGCCGATATCGAGCACCATCGTGCCGACCGCTTCGGAGACCGGGAGCTTCGCGCCGATCGCGCCAGCGACCGGCTCCTCGAGGATGATCGCCTCGCGCGCGCCCGCGTTCCTCGCCGCGTCACGTACCGCACGGCTCTGGACGTTCGTCACGCCGGTCGGAACCCCGACCACGACGCGCGGACCGAAGAGGCGCGCGCGGCCGTTCTGAGCCTTGTTGATGAGATAAGAGAGGAATTCTTCCGTCACCTCGAAATCCGAGATGACGCCGTGGACGAGCGGGCGCACGACGCGGATATGCGGAGGCGTCTTGCCGAGCATCACCTTGGCCTCCTTCCCTACCGCGACGATCTGGTGCGTCTTGTCGTTGAGCGCGATGACGGACGGTTCGTTGATGACGATCCCGCGCCCGCGGACATAGACGAGCGTATTCGCGGTTCCGAGGTCGATCGCGATGTCGTTGCTGAAGAGGAGGCTTTTTGAGAATTTGGTCATAGTCATCAATAGGCGCGCGCGAAGATTACCCTTCCGGTCGATGCCTCGCCACTATACACGCACTTTCCATCCTCCCTGACTTGATCGAACGGGATACAGCGGATGGTCGCTCCCGTCTCTTCTTTGATCTTCTTCTCGACTTCGGCGTCGCCGGACCAGTGAGCGAGTACGAAGTTGCCTGCCTCGATTTCGCGCACGAACTCGTCCCACGAATCGACATTTTTCGTCTTTTCTTTCTGGTACGCGAGCGCACGATCGTAAAGGGACTTGTGAATCTCATCGAGAAGCTGTTGGACGCGTTTCGCCAAGGCGCTTGCTGCGACGGTCTCCTTCGCACCCGTGTCGCGCCGTACGAGAACAGATGATCCGGACGCTATGTCTTTCGGTCCCAGTTCGAGCCGGAGCGGCACGCCTTTCTTTTCCCATTCATAGAACTTATCGCCCGGACGTGCATCGCTCGCGTCTACATGAACCCGGATTCCGGCTTCGTCGAGCGTATGCGCCAACTGCTCGGCTGCTTTATCGACTGCCCTTTTCTCGTCCGACCGCCCGATAGTCGTTATGACCGCCTGGATGGGCGCGATGCGCGGAGAAAGGACGAGCCCCGTATCGTCGCTGTGCGTCATGATAAGGCCGCCAATGATCCTCGTGCTCAGCCCCCAGCTCGTCTGCCAGCCGAACTGTCGCTCGCCATTCTCATCAAGGAATGAAACGTTAAACGCCTTCGCGAAGTTCTGTCCGAGATTGTGCGAGGTGCCGGCCTGGAGCGCCTTCCCATCCTGCATCATGGCCTCGATCGTGTAGGTCTTGTCGGCTCCCGCGAATTTCTCCGACTCAGACTTGATTCCGGGGATGACCGGAATCGCGAGGTAATTCTCAGCGAGGTCGCGATAGATGTCGAGCATGCGTCGAGCGCGCGCATCGGCTTCTTCATTCGTCGCATGAACGGTATGCCCTTCTTGCCAGAGGAACTCCGTCGTGCGCAGGAACAGTCGTGTCCGCAACTCCCAACGAACGACGTTCGCCCACTGGTTGATAAGGAGCGGGAGATCGCGATACGACTGTACCCACTTCGAGAACGTCTCATACATGATGGTCTCCGATGTCGGACGTACGACGAGCGGCTCATCAAGCTTCTTCCCGCCGGCGTGTGTGACTACGGCGACTTCCGGCGCAAATCCTTCGACATGCGCCTCCTCGCGCTTCAGAAGGCGTTCGGGGATGAAGAGGGGGAAATATGCGTTCCGGACTCCTTCCTTCTTGAAGGCCTTATCGAGCACCTCTTGTATCCGTTCCCAGAGCGCATAGCCGTTCGGCTTGATGATCATGCACCCTTTGACCGGAGAGTGCTCCGCGAGATCCGCGGCCGCGATGACGTCCTGGTACCACTCCGAATAATCTTCCGAACGGGCGGTTATTCTCTTCTGTTCGTGCTTGTCAGTGGAAGGCGTTTCCATGGAGATCCTTTGCTATAGATTACAACTAATACATCCGGCCGCCAACAACTGCGTCCTTCTGGTCGGGGACGATAAGTATGGCCTCGTGGTTTCCATCTGGAACACCGAGCGTCAATGATTCGGAAATAAATGGGCCGATCTGTCGAGGAGGCAGGTTCACAACACCGAGAATCAGCTTCCCGATGAGGTCTTCTTTTGCGTATCGAGCCGGGAATCGTCCGGCTGATCGCTTAGTGCCGACTTCCGGCCCGAAGTCGATAGTCAGTTTGTATGAGGGTTCCCGCGCTTCCGGGAAATCCTGCGCATCGACGACCCTGCCGACGCGGATGTCGACTTTCTCGAAATCTTCTATGGATATGTTCATGGTTCGTAATTTGGATGATTCTTATTAAGAGGGTCGCGTGCGTGCGCACGCGACCCGTTCCGCACCTACGGGAACATCCATATCCTCCCGTCATGGTTCGGGTCACTGGTGGTAGCGTAAGCTTCGGCCTTCTTTCTTCCCATTTCTTTTTTGATTCCTTCTGCTCGAAGCCTCGCGACAAACTTTCTCGAAGAACTCACCTTCTCTGTTCTTTTCTTCTTTCGCTGAATCGACTTCTCTATCGCGTTCATTGTTTCACCTCCTTTCCTTTGGAATTGAACGCAAAAACTCGTCATCGCCAACCAAGGCCCGCAGGGGCTTGATTAGCAAGGACGAGGTTTCGTCGTGGTACCACCTTGCTTTCGGCGCTTCATCGCTGGAGTGCCCTCTAGCTGACTCCGACGACATGCCGACATCAGCGTCCCTGTTTATACGGTTAGGCCTCCGGCTCTGCTCATCGCAGGCAGCTCCCGGGCCGGTTCTCCTTCGCTGTGCTCAGGATACTATTCCCGTTCCTCGCTTTGTCCCTAGTGTAATCACCCTTCTTCTCTTGTCAACGGTGGCCGGTTGCCTTGAGCTCCGGGTGTGATATGGTGCTAGAAGGTGAATTATTCATGAAGGTTGAAGGAAGGAGGTGATTACCATAGGAGGAAAGAGAGGAAGGTCGACAACGGATTCAGAGAAGATAAGAGAGAAAAAGCGGCGGAATGTCGACACCCGCCGCGAAAAAAGAGGTGAAAAGAAAAAGTATTCTAGGTAGCACTGGCCTTATCGAGAAAGCGGCATTGGATCTTAATCCAATGCCGCTTTATTATTCGAGCGTTAGCTGATCAATTTAGCAATGTCGTGCGCGGAGACGACGAGCATGAGGATGATGAGGAAGACGAAGCCGACGGTGTTGATCGCACGGGCGACCGAAGGCTTGATCGGCCGACGGACGACTCCCTCGATGAGGACGAAGAGGAGCCGGCCTCCGTCGAGCGCGGGGATGGGAATCAGGTTGATGAGCGCGAGGTTGATCGAGATGATCGCTACGATCGAGAGCAGGTCGCCGAGCCCTTGTGCTGAGGCGTTGCCGACGATCCCGGCGATGCCGATCGGCCCCGAGACTTGCGAGAGGCTGGCTGAGAACGTGAAGACGCCGGAGAAGAAGTGCCAGAGCCCCTGCACCGTAAGGATGGTAGCGCCCCATGTGAGCGCAGCACCCTGCGTGATAGCATCCCTGAGCGAGAGCGGCACGATGCCGATAGTCGCGACCTCCACGCCGAGCGCATAACGGGACGGGTTACCCGGCACAAGGCCTGCGGCCGGATGGATGGGGAGGGTTTCTTCGTTTCCGTTCGTGTCGCGGACGAGGAGCGACACGGTGGCACCGCCGGTCTGATTCACAAAAGCGCTGAACTGGGCCGGGTCGGCGCCGGAGAAGGAGGTGTGGTTCTCGTCGGCCGAGAGAATGACATCACCGGTCGCAACGCCCGCTCGCGCCGCCGGAGAGCCCGGGAGCACGCTCGCGACGGCAAGGTGGACATCGCTCGCATGAGCCACTTCATCTGGCGCGAGCGCGCGCGGCGTTCCGGAGGCGAGCGCCCCGGTGATGAGCGCATAGGCGAAGACGAGGTTCATCGCGATGCCAGCGACGAGCACGAGCGCCTGGAGGACGCGCGGACGCGCGCCGAAGGCGCGCGAGTCCTTCAGCTCCCCCCCATCTTCTCCATAAATCTTCACGAAGCCGCCGAAAGGCAGCCAGTTGAGGGTATATTCCGTCCCGCCCCACTTCCCGATCGTCAGGGCACGCGGCGGGTAGCCGAGCCCGAACTCGTCCACGCGCATCCCCGAGAGCTTCGCTGCGACGAAATGCCCGAACTCGTGCACCACGATAAGTGCGACGATGACGACGATGAAGATGAGAGCGGTCATTACTGCGCTATCTCAGCTTCTTTGCGTTTCAATGCGGCCGCGAGCGCGTCATTACCCGCATCGATGAGCTTCTGTACTTCGGCCTTGAGCCGCTTCATCTCGTCTTCGCCCATCCCGCCCTCTTTCTCGGATGCTTCGATCTCTTTGATCGTGTCGGTGCGATGAGAACGAAGTGTCACCTTCGCTTGTTCGGTCTTCTCGCTCGCGAGCCTCGAGAGCTGACTGCGGCGCTCGGCGGTGAGCTCGGGGAAAGTGACCCGCAACCCAGCTTCGTCCGTGGAGACGCCAAGCCCGAGGTCCGCGTCCATGATACCTTTCTCGATCGCTTTCAAGGCGCTCTTGTCCCAGGGGATGACGCGGAGCGTGCGTGCGTCTTCGACCGTGATCGAAGCGACATCCCTCAACGGCGTCCGAGCGCCGTACACCTCTGCTCTCACGCTATCGAGAAGAGCTGGGGCCGCACGGCCGGTCCGTACGCCGGAGAGCTCGCGCGAGAGCCATTCCTCAGTTTCTTTTATCTGTTCCTTCAATTTCGAAAAGTCGTATGCCATATGTCCGCATTATACCAAATCGGTCGGGACGACGATCGCCAGATGCTCGAGAATCATCTTCACCGGCGCGCTACGGTCGTAGAGGTGGCCGCGCATGGTAGCGATATCCTCGAACAGCGCTTCGATCTCGGGTGTAAAAGTTAGACTTTCACACCTGGTATATGCCGCAGCCTCGATGCCGTTGAGAAGCGCGATGGCTTCCTCGCGCGCCGAGGCCGCGTCGCCGGCCTTATGCTCCGCGATCTTCTTGATCATCGCGCTTCTCTTTTCCTTCCCCGCCTTCAGGAACGTTTCCGCCTCCGAAGATATTATCGGCTCTCGCCGGCTGTTATCTCGATGAAGGGTCTGAACGCGCGAGCGCAGGGTCGGCAACAAGCCGCCGAGATTCGGCAGGACGAGGAAGAGATGGGTGCCCCGGGGCGGTTCTTCGAAGAGCTTCAGGAGCGCGTTCTGGGCCTCGTGATAAGCACGGTCGACTGCGATAATGACGGCTTTGTTCTCGCCAGCGAGCGGTGCCCCGGATGCAGCCTCTATGACGTTTCGTGCATCCTCGACCGAGAGCAAGCCGTAGCGCAAGACGACGATATCCGGATTCCCTTTTGCGTTCATTCCCAACTCCCGCTCCGCCCACGCGAGCGCCTCCGTTATACCTTCTTCCTTCCCCGCCCCGATCGCGAACGCATGGTGTTGCATGCTCATTGCTTCGCCAGGATGCTTTTCTGATAGGTGTCGAGGTGCTTAAGCGCGATGCCAGTACCGCGCGCGACGCAGTAGTAGGGATCTTGCGCGAGCTTCGCGACGACGCCGGTGCGCCGATAGACGAGCTCGGGCATCTGCCGCAGTTGCGAGGAACCGCCCGTGAGGATGATGCCGTTGTCGATGATGTCGGCCGCGAGCTCAGGCGGCGTGTCCTGGAGCACCTTGCGCACCGCCTGGGTCATCTCGCGCAGCTCGCGACCCATCGCCTGCACGAGATCGTTGGTCGAGAGATCGACCGTGCGCGGCAGGCCGCTCATCAGGTCGCGTCCGCGCACCGGCATAGCGAGTTCCTCCTGCGTCGATACCGCCGCACCGACGCGGATCTTTAATTCCTCTGCGCTCTTGTCGCCGATCGCCAGGTTGTGCTGTTTCTTCACATAATCGACGATCGCTCGATCGAGACGGTCCCCCGCGCACTTCACCGAGGTTGACGCGACGATGCCGCCGAGCGAGATCACCGCGACGTCGATGGTGCCGCCGCCGATATCCGCGACCATGCGCCCCATCGGTTCATGGATCGGGATACCTGCGCCGATCGCGGCAAGAATCGGCTCTTTGACCACATACGCGTTCTTCGCTCCCGCCTTGAGCGCAGCCTCGATGACCGCGCGCTTCTCGGTCGAGCTGACGCCGGCCGGCACAGAGACGAGTACGGTCGGCTTGAAGGGATTGTGGCCGAGCGCCTTCTTCATGAAATAGCGGAGCATCGCCTCGGTGACGCATCTGTCGGCGATGACGCCGTCCTTCATGGGGCGGTAGGCGGCGATCTCGTCCGGCGTGCGGCCGATCATCTTCTTGGCCTCGACGCCGATGGCGAGGATCTTGTTGCCGCCGAACCTTCCCTTCTCCCGCGAGACGGCAACGACCGAAGGCTCGTTGATCACGACGCCTTTCTCAGGCACGAAGACAAGGACGTTAGTGGTGCCGAGGTCGATGCCGAGCTTGGGAGAGAAGAAAGACATTACAGAGATAGTAATGGTAGGATAACCCTCATGCAAGAAGGAGCGTGTTTTACCGAGAAAACGACAAACTGAACGAGCTATGAAGTCCATAGGCGAGATGATGCCCGAGTTCGAGAAGCGCGTGGCGGCAGCACCCAAAGGGCGTAAGCGCCTGACTGAGCGCGGTGAGCTGATGCGCTTTTTCCAGCGCCATCTGAACGTCTCGCGCAAGCAGGACGGTCTCGAGCCGATCACCATGGCGCACCTCGGCGCCGAGCTCGAGGGCATTCCCACGGCCGATCTCTACTACCTCAAGAGCGTCTGTTCCCAGGCTCCGAACTTCTCCAAGCGCTTCTGGTGGGAACTCGACCCGACCAAGCATCCGAGGCCGTAATATGATACGCTCCGCATCATGAAAGAAATCGTGCAAGAGGGGGCGGAGGTGCTGCGGGAGGTGGCGAAGCCGGTGCCGGAGGAGATGTTCGGCACGCCCGAGCTCGCGAAGATGATCAAGGATATGGAGACAGCACTCGACCCCGAGAAGGAAGGCGTCGCGCTCGCGGCGCCCCAGATCGGCCTCCCCTACCGTATCTTCATCGTGCGGATGGACCGTGTACTTCCTCCCTCGCCAGACGCTCCACAGGACAAACCCGTCGAACCAATAAACGACGTATACATCAACCCTGAGATCGTGAAAACCTCGCGCAAGCGCGCGCCCATGGACGAGGGGTGTCTCTCGGTGCGTGGCGTCTATGGCACCACACTGCGCCACGAGCGCGTCACGCTTCGCGCCCGCACCCCGGACGGAAAGAAGTTTGAGCGCGGTGCCGGCGGCCTCCTCGCACAGATCTTCGAGCACGAGACCGATCACTTGAACGGTATCCTCTTCATCGACCACGCCGACCAGCTGGTCGAGATAACGCACGAAACGCACGAACATGAGCCAGACGCTTGAGTTCGTATATTTCGGAACGCCCGCAGTCGCGCGGGAGACGCTCACGGCGCTGATTGACGCCGGATTTTCTCCTGTGCTCGTCGTGACTGCTCCCGACGCGCCGAAAGGCCGGCACCTCACGCTTACACCGTCGCCGGTCAAGGAGCTTGCCCTGGAGCGCGGCATCCCCGTCATGACGCCCGAGAAGCTCGATGCCGAAGCGATTGAAGCGATTCATAAAAAGAGTTGCGACTACGCCCTCGTCGTCGCCTACGGCAAGATATTCCCCGAGGCGCTCATCAAGGGCTTCCCGAAGGGCGTCCTGAACGTCCACTATTCCCTCTTGCCCAAATATCGCGGGGCAACGCCGATGGAAGGCGCCTTGCTCACGGGAGAGACTGAGACCGGCGTCACCATCCAGCAGATGGTGAAGGAGCTCGACGCGGGCGATATCCTCGCACAAGAGGCGGCATCAATCGGCGAGAACGAGACCGCGCGCGAGCTCCGGCCGCGACTCATCGAACTCGGCGCGCGGCTCCTTGTCGATACCTTGCCCGCTTTCGAACAGGGATCGATAGAACCGCAACCCCAAGACGCCTCGCAAGCGACCTTCACCAGCCGGCTCAAGAAGGAAGACGGACTCCTCGACCTGTCAGGCGACGCGCGGGAGAACTGGAACACGTATCGTGCCTATGCCGACACCATCGGCACCTACTTCTTCGAAAACGGGAAGAGAATGAAGATAACGAGCGCAGAATTCGTCAAAGGCGAATTCTGCGTCCTGCGCGTCATCCCCGAAGGAAAACGCGAAATGCCGTACGCTCCGATCCGCTAGCTCCCGAAGCGGAGCAGGTCCTTGATCGCCGAGGCGCCGCGCTTGAAGAGGCGGCGCGAGCGGCCGTTCGCGTGGCGGATCTCCGCCTCGAGTGTCGAGCGCACGCGATCCGCCGCGCTCTCAGGCGAAGGCTTCACCGCTTCGGCATGATAAACCTTACCATCCTTCATGAGCCGCGCGACGAGGCGGTACGGCGTCGACGAACGCCCTTCCGGCGGCGCCTCTTCCACCTCGACTTCGAGCAGCGCGGTCTCGTCCTCGCCGCCCAAGAGGCGCAGCGGTGCCACGAGCTTTCTCTCCACGAGCGCCGCGTCCCCGGGCGAGAGCTTATACTTCGTCTCATCATTGATGGCGATGTTCATAGGCAGGTACGGTTAGTCGCTAATGCTTATCATCTTACCGCGAGAGCGGTGCCCCGTCAGAATGCGCACCTTGCCGGGTGGGACATCGAAGCGTTCTGCGATGATCTGTCGTACACGATCGTTGGCTCGATTCTGGCTCGCCGGTTCTCGGACGGATACCGCGAGCACGCCATCTCCCTTCTCCTCGACCGACTCCCGCTTCGCGTCCGGAGTCACGAACACTTTCACATAGGTCATGCCCGAGAATAGCGGCCGACGAGTTGCGTCCGTGCGAGCGTGAGCGGCTCGGCTGCGGTCCGTGCTTCTGCGGCAGTCGGCGGTGCGGTGAACGAGAGATTCCCTGAAAGGGCATAGAGCGTAAAGACATAACGATGCTCGCGCGGCTCGTACTGCGGCGGCGGGCACGGCCCGACATAGCCGGTCTTACCGGCGCTATTCTTGCCTGCGATACCGACGCCCGGTTCTATCTCGTACGTGTCTGCAGGAATGTTGTAGAGCACCCAGTGGTCGAACGATTCGATACCGCGGGACTCCTTCACTACGGCCGGAATATCAGGGTCATGCATGATAAGGAGGAATGATCGAGTCCCTTCTGGCGCTCCATCGATCATGAGCGGCGGCTGCGCCTCGCTCCCGTCGCAGGTATACAACGCCGGCATGATGCCGTTGTCCTCGAACGCGGGGCTCGTGAGCTTGAGCGTGCCGTCCATCCCCTTCATGGTACCAGATAAAACCTGTCGCCAGGATTAAACGATGCGTCCTTGAGGGCGCATCTTAGATAGCTTAACGCTTCGACCACTGCTTGCGCTTGCGCGCTTTGACGAGGCCCGGCTTCTTGCGCTCCTTGGCGCGCGGGTCGCGCTTGAGGAAGGTCGCCGCCTTGAGCGTCTTGCGCGTGTTCGGCTCTGCCTCGGCGAGTGCACGAGCGATCGCGTGGCGGAGCGCCTCCGCCTGTGCGGCGACGCCGCCGCCCTCGACGTGTGCGACGACCGCGTAGTGCTCAGCCGTTTCCGCCGTGGCGAGCGCCTCCTGGGCGATCTTCGCGCGTTCGGCCGTCTTGAAATAGTCCTTCGGCGTGCGGCCGTTGACCGTGACGCTTCCCTTCTCGGAGGGAGCGATGCGTACGCTCGCGATGGCAGTCTTGCGGCGTCCGACGGCGGTGATATGAGAATCAGGCATAAGTATCAATTATTCTTTAACGATGAGATTTTTCATGCGGGGAGCGCGAAGCTTGTTCCGCGGGATCATGCCGTCGACCGTCTTGCGGACGACTTCGGCAACGCCTTTCTTCGCGATGAGCTCCTTCATGGTCGTCTCGCGCTGGCCGCCCGGATAGCCGGTATAGCGCGTGTAGACCTTCCCTTCCGTGCGGCGGGTGGGGAGATGGAGCTTCGAAGCGTTCTCGATGACGACCGTGACGGGCAGAGCCTCGTTCTTGACGAAATGCGCGGAACGCTTGCCGAGGAGCGCGTGCGCCGCCTCGCTCGCGACGCGCCCGAGCGTCCGATCGGTCGCATCGATAGTGTATGTGCTCGGTTGCATGGAAGTCTTCATACTAGACGAAAGCGATATATGCAAGCTTACGGGCGTCGCTCACGCCGCGTGTCGTGCGCTTGACGATGCGCGTGTAGCCGCCAGCACGATCCGCATAACGCGGCGCGATCGAGCTGAAGAGCTTCTTGACCGCCTCCTCGTCGCCGAGACGAGCCATCGCGAGCCGGCGGCTGGCGAGCGTATTCTTCTTGCCATACGTCACCAGGCGCTCGACGAACGGGCGGAGTGCCTTAGCCTTGGCCTCGGTGGTCGAGATACGCTCTTCGAGGATGAGCGAGCGTGCCTGCGAGCGCATAAGCGCCTGATACTGGCTCGCCGGACGGCTGAAACGGGTTTTACGTGCGTACGTCATGTTCTGGATATCATTCGCTCTTGAGCGCGAGGCCGATTCCTGCGAGCGCTTCGACGATCTCTTCGACCGCCTTATCGCCGATGCCGTCGAGCTCCTTGAGCGACGCGGCCGTCTTGCGTGCGAGGCCTGCGGCGCTCTTGATGCCGGCGTCTTCAAGCGCGCTTACGACGCGCGTCGGGAAACCGAGATCGGCGAGCTTGACCTTCGTCGGATCAGCTGTCGTCGGCCCTCCCTCTGTCGAGCCTTCGGAGGGCGAGATGCCTCTGCTGGTCGCTTCCGCTACCGGTTCAGCTTCTTGGAAGCCGATGATGCTCTTCAGCTGGTGGATCATGATTTCGATAGACCGTTCGAGCGCCTCGCGGGGGCTCACGGTGCCGTTGGTCTCGACGAGGATGCGCAGGCGGTTGAAATCGGTGCGATCGCCGACGCGCATGTCCTCGACGTCGTAGTTCACGCGGCGGATCGGCGTGAAGGTCGCGTCGAGCGCGATCGTGCCGATATCAACCTTGTCGCTGGTCAGGACCTCGCGCGGGACGTAGCCGAGGCCTCGCTCGATCGTCGCCTCGATCTCGAGCGGATTCTTTCCCGAGAGATCGGCGATATGCTGGTCGAGGTTCGCTATCTCGACCTGAGTCGGGAGTTTGAAATCTTTCGCCGTCACCTCGCCCGGCCCCTTGGCGGAGAGCCGGATCGTCTGCGGTTCGTCGCCATGAAGGACGAAGTGTACGCGCTTGAGGTTAAGGAGGATCTCCATGACCGTCTCGCGTGCGCCTTCGATGGTGGCAAATTCGTGCGGAACGCCCTCGATCTTCACCTGCGTCACCGCTGCGCCCGGAAGCGAGGAGAGGATGATGCGACGGAGGCTGTTGCCAAGCGTGTGACCGTAGCCCGGATAGAGCGAGTCGATCTCATAAATGCCTTGCATGCCCTCTTCGGAGACGATGCGCGGCTTGCTGGGAAGCGTGATGTGATATTCCATAACTCAATCGATTATCACCGGATAAATATTAACGGGTATAGAACGAGAGCACTGCGGCCAGGTCGCCGGCCGGATCCGCCGACGCGGTCGTCGGGCGCTCGACGACCGATCCTTCCATCGCCTTCGGATTCCAGGTGAGCCAGGAGGCGAGCGGCCGCTCCATGAAGCGCTCGCTGAAGCCGACCAGGCTGCCATGTCCCTTCGAGCCGTCGCGCACCGCGATACGGTCGCCGACCGAGAGCGCTCTCGACGGGACACGGCTCTTCCGACCGCCGACCGTCACATGGCCATGGGCGACCATCTGGCGCGCGGCGCGGCGCGTCGACGCGAGGCCGAGGCGCCAGACGACGTTGTCGAGGCGCATCTCAAGAAGCTCGTGGAGGCGATCGGAAGGCTTCGTGGAACGGACAGCAGCGAGCGCCTCGTTCACGTAGTTGCGGAACTGCCGCTCGGTCAAACCGTAGGTGACACGCACCTTCTGCTTCTCGAGCATCTGCTTCGCATACTCGCTCTGACGGCCGCGGCCGCGGCGCTTGTTCTTCGCGCTCCGGTCGGCCGAAAGTGCGAACTTCTGCGTCTGTGCTTTCTCGAAGACGCTCGTGCCGAGCCGCTTCGCTATCTTGTATCGTGGTCCTGTGATCATATTTGTTTTATACCGAGGGTCTTAAACGCGGCGCGGCTTCGGCGGACGCGGGCCGTTATGAGCCACCGGCGTCATATCCTTGATCGAACGGATCTGTATGCCCTTGCCCGCGAAGGCACGCAGGACCGACTCGCGCCCGGCGCCGACACCGCGGATGACGACCGATGCCTCCTTGAGGCCGATCTGTGCGCCCTTCTCGCCAAGAAGCTCGCCGACCTTCGCCGCCGCATACGGGGTCGATTTGCGCGCGCCAGAGAAGCCGAGCGCACCGGCCGAGGAGGAGACGACCGCGTTACCCTTCTCATCCGCGAGGACGGCCTTCGTATTGTTGAAGGTCGCCTCGACATGCAAGACTCCCTTCTCGAGACGGCGCTTCGTCACTTTGGAGAGCGCGCGTTCCTTGCGTCCGGCATCGAGACCGCGGCCCTTCTTCTTGATGATACGTTTCTTTCCCATGTGAAATATTAGATGATTAGATATTCTACGTCTTCTCCAACGTACGGCGGCCGGAGGTCATCGTCTTGCGCACGTTGCCGCGACGCGTGCGCGAGTTAGTCTTCGTCCGCTGGCCGCGCACCGGGAGACCGCGACTGTGGCGATCGCCGCGATGCGAGTGGATATCCTTGAGCCGTTTGATGTTCTGCCCGATCTCGCGACGGAGCTCTCCCTCGATCGTGTAGTCCTCCGCGAGCGTGCGGATCTTCTGCTCCTCTTCGCTCGAAAGCTCCTTCCCCTTCTTGGTCGGTTCGACGCCTGCCTTCGCGAGAATGTCCCGTGCGCGTGCCGGCCCGATGCCGAAGATGAGCGGCAACGCATACGCGAGCTGCTTGTCGTCTGAGATGGTTACGCCGGCGATACGCATGATCCTTGAGTATTTAAACGTTTAAACATTAACCCTGGCGCGCCTTGCGACGAGGGTTCTTCTTATTAATACGGTACAGCCGCCCGCCGCGACGGACGAGCTGGTCTCCAGGCTGCTGCTTCTTGATGGACGCACGGACTTTCATCGTGATATCGATTGTTATTATTACTGTTCAAGTCAGCCGGCGCACGATCCGTGCCCTGCCACCGTACGGGTCAAGCACCATCTCCACCCGATCACCGACCAGGACACGAATGTGGTGCAAACGCATCTTCCCCGCAAGATAGGCAAGTACGAGCTCCCCTTCACCCTCCTCCTTTTCAGAAGGAAGGCGGACCCGGAAGAGCGAGTTCGGCAACACTTCCTCGACGGTACCTGTCGCCGTATCTTTCGTCTCTTCGCCGTCAGTCATGCGGATACCGTTTAATGTAGCAGGTGGCTGAAAAATCGTCAATCGGCCGGATTCACGACGACGGAGACAGCGGAAGGATCCTGCGGGAAGTCCTGCCGCCAGAACGGCCGAAGGACGATGATGGCCTTTTTCACTTCCGGGTAATTGGTCAGGGCGACTTCAGCGGCCGAACGAGACTTCCCAGCAATCGCAGCCGCAATACGCGTCGGATCGACCGTGTAAACAAGCGATGCCGTTCCGGAAAGGCTGAAAGCGAACGAAGGCTGGCCATCCGCGTTGGACAGGCTGTCGGCCGGGATGAGCGTGAGACCGCTCGTCGAGCTGAGGGTGAAGCCGGTATTCACGGAAGCGAGATCCGGAATCGACGACGCGATCGCCTTGGCTAACGCGGCGTTCGGGAAGATGACCGCCGTCTCGGTCCCCTCTTCCTTAACATCGGCCATTCCGCCGGTCGTCGAAGACGCGATGGCGATATCCTCATAGGTCGTCGTCGCGGCGCCAGGAACAAGGACATATCCTTCAGGAATCTGCGTCTCCACGCTCGATTCGAGGTCTGGAGCGAGCGCAGCGACAAGCGCAGCGCGCGTCTTCGACTCGGTCGTCGCATCGACGACCGGGATCATGCCGGATGCGCCGCCTGTCATCGCCGTCGTGGAACGCGCATATACCTCGTTCGCGATGGCGGTCCCAGCGAGCCCGGGGACCGTAAAGGAGGTCGGCCCTACGTCATACAAATCACCTGGCTGATCCGCGTACGCGGTCGCCTGGACACTCCCTGGTTTCGCCACGCTCCCCGCCGGCACCGTAATTGCCGCATGGATACGGAAGATGAGTCCGGAGGCGGTCGCAAAACGCGTATTCTTGACGAGACGTTGCGCTTTGGCCTGGGTGTTATAGACGGTTATGGTACCGGAAGCGACGGAGCTGACCGCCTTCGTGCCGCTCGCCGCGATGCTCTGCGAAGCGATCTTCTGGGCTGTCACCACCTTGAATAGCAGGTCGCCGGTATTCTGGTCAGCCGTGAACGAGTTCTGGACTGCTGCGGAAACGGTATTCGGCGTCACCTCGACCTCGGCGCTCGAGAAATAAAGAAGCATGCCGAAGGAGATCAGGATGACCACCGCTATCCCGACGAACGTGAACGAGAAGCGCGATCGACGATGCGACGGGCGGGACGGAGGTTGGCTAGAACCGGAAACGGGAGGGAGTCCCGCTTCTTTACGCCGTGAGGGAGGAACGATGTCTTCGAAAGTACGCATGAGAGAAGTATACCACCTCGTTCAGAAGTCCTTAGCGGAGCGGTGTTGTTGATAGAGCGTCGCCATGAATATGAGTTCCAGATCCGGAGCGACCGCACGCACTCGTCCGGTTTCTCCGGCGAGACGGCTCGCGATGACCGGAACGATTCGAGGCGGGCGTTCCGCGAGCCAGAGACTGTTCAGATTCGCGGCAACGAGTCGCTCGCGTACGGCGTCCATCTCGCTCTCGCGCGCAAGCAGGAATATGGTCCTCGGCAATGGGTACCGTTTCGCAAGCGTGGCGAATTCGTCCATCACGGCTTTCTCCCAGGAACCGGCGACCGTGATATCGGAGAGTGCGGTGAGCAAGCCGCCTCGCACGAGCGCGAGCGAAGCCAGCGAGCCGGCCGCATCGAATATGAGTGCATCGCGTTCGTGTTCGAAGAGCGCACGCACCGCCTGATAGCGCAAAGAGCTCCCTGCGATGAACCGGATAGTCCGGATGTGGAAAAGGTCGCGCACGGACAACGCCATACTCTCTGCGACCGTCTCGTCCATGAACGAGGAAAGCGCAACAACCGAAGCACGACGAGCCGTCTTCCCGTACGGACGACGTGTCTCGTAACCGTTCAGAGAGATACCGATGAGGCTTTCGTCCGCGAGCCGCTTCCCAGGCGGGACGGCGCGTGCCCGTTCGAGTGCCGTGGCGGCCATACTCGGCGTGAAGGTGAACGGCTTCTCGCGCTCGATACGCTCCGTCCGCACGTTTGTCTCCTGCCAGGGCGTATCGAGCGAGACGAGAACGGAATCGGCGCTGCCGCTACCTGTCGCGCGCCGGAGTTCCGGAGCGCCCTCGCGGACGAGTGCATCGCCAAGCACCTTGAGCGCTCGCAGCATAGCCTCCGCGGGCTGCTCGCCTGCACGCGTCTCGATCGGCAACCGACGCACATAGAGCAGCGCCGATTGCTTCCCCGTCTCGAAACGCGCGTAGCCACCACCGACCGAATCGGCAGCGATGTCGATCAGCACGACCGACTCCCCGCGCGCTTTGTCATGAAAGAGCCTTTTCAAGAAACTCATCCGATTATTCTAACACCGCCTTGATGCGGCGGATGCCGGCGGAGGAAGCTTCTTCTTTGAGGATCTTGAAATGACCGAGCTCGGCGGTGTTCGAAGCGTGCGGGCCGCCACAGAACTCGATCGAGAAAGCCTCGGAGGACTTCGGGTCCGCCTCGGTCGCGCCCTTGGGACCGATCGAATAGA
>JAJYHF010000044.1 GCA_021784875.1 bacterium | reverse complement strand
CCTGCACGACGAAGTACAAGCCTAGCAAGCCGCTGAGGATCAACGCTGTAGTGAGTTTGTTCATACGCAGCGTGCCGCCCGAGGGCATACTCTATTTATAGTACGTCATCCGGCACCGGCTCTTTCAACCCTGTGAAAGGCCGAGCACGGTGTCGAAATCGTCGCCGGGCGCGGCCTTGTTGCGCTTCTCGTGGCCACACGCGACGCAGCGATGCAGGATGACGTACCCGTCGCCCTCACGCTCGACCTCGACTGGCTCCATCATCCCTCGGCACTGCGCCGCCCGGTCGCCCGGGTTCACGTCGACATGCTTGCTCCAGAGGCACGTCGGGCAATGGTTCGTGTACCCGTCCCCCGTTACTTCCGCTCCGCATCGCTCGCAGACGAAGTCCTCCCTCTTCCGCTGAAACCGCTTCGTGTCCGTCATTGTCGTTCCTAAGTATATCGTAATCCCAACCTTCACCGATGCTTCACCCGGATCTGATACCACTTATTACCTAGAAGCTCTTTGGGAGAAACCCGCGGCTTGGCCGTGAGGAAATATAGAGGAGGGGCTAGGAAGGGATGGATAAGAAATGGAGGGAAGGCGAGGACAGAATCATCTATACCACCGTTAAAGCCGAAGGGATAACGGGAGAGACATGGGCTGAACGTCTGGATAAGGGTTACCGAGTGAACGGACGCACAAGAAACGTCCTATACTTCGCAGGATTCACCACGTCGAAAATCGGAACGGTCGAGGTGGCTATCCTCAAAGGAAATTCGTTACGCAGGCAGACCTTACAAGAAGCGCTTCGTATAGCGAAAAGCCACGGCCTGACGGAACCGGAGACCGACATCGCTTGCCTTCTCAGATCGGAATTCTCCGACAAGGAAATCAGATCCATGGGGTTCAGCAGGATCGTCCCAGTGCATAACCTATCCGGCCATGTGTTGGTAGTTAATACTTTTGCGTCGTGCCGGATGCTGGAAGCAATACCGTATCAGGGAGATAGCAACTGGGGCCTAGGAGTCGGCTTCGCCTTCGTAAAACCAAAGGTCGAAAAATAAGTATTTTCTCGCGACTTGAGACTGACGGCACCGATCGGTGCCGTTTTCATTTGCTATGCTAAAGAGATGGAACACACCATCAAGAACTTTGATGCATTGGTCGGCGAGAGCGCGTTGCGGAAGGATGCGCTCACGATCGCAGAGGCGGGATACGCGGCGGTCGATGTGGGTAACGCCCTGCGCCGGACGCTTCGCGTCGAGGGCAACGAGCTCGTCGTCATCGCCCCTGATGCGCCAGGCGATAAGCGATACTCGCTCGGGAAACGACGCGTCTTCTTCGTCGGCGTCGGGAAGTGTGCTTTCTCCGCCGCACCGGTTATCGAGGCGTTGCTCGGGCGACGACTCACGAGGGGTATCGCGCTCGATATCTCTTCCCCGCCCGAGGGGCTGCAGAAGATAGAAGCGCTCGTCGGCACGCACCCGCTCCCGAGCGAAGAGAACGTCCGCGCGACGAAGCGCATCGTCAGCCTCCTCGAGGCGGCCCGCGAGGACGATCTTGTCATCATCATCGTCTCGGGCGGCGGCTCGACCCTGCTCGCCGATCCGGCGCCTGGCATGAAGGTTTCCAGCGAAGCGGAGATCTTCGAGGAACTCACCGCGCACGGCGTGCCTATCCGCGAGTTGAACATCGTGCGTAAGCATCTCTCCCGCGCGCGCGGCGGGGATCTCGCGCGCGCCGCCTATCCCGCCGAGGTCCTCTCGCTCATCGCCTCTGACGTCCCGGGCGACGACCTCGCTACGATCTCTTCGGGACCGACCATTCGCGACGACTCGACCGCCCTTGAGGCCGAGGCCATCCTCGAACGCGCCGGCGCATCTCTCCCTGTGGGAGCGTCGTTCCTCGAGACGCCGAAGGAGGCGCGCTACTTCGAGCGCATCACGAACATCCTCTTTCTCGCCGGCCGCGACGCGCTCGCTGCGATGCAGAAGGAAGCACAAGGACTCGGCTATGCGGTAACAATCGCGGCACGACCGTTTTCCGGCGAGGCGAGTGCCCTCGGCCGGAGCATCGCGGAGCGCCTCCGCGCCGCCGCGCCACGGGCCGCCCTCCTCTACGCCGGCGAGAGCACCGTCACCGGCGCGACGAAAGCCGCAAAAGGCGGGCGGAGCCAGGAGCTCGCCCTCGCCGCGCTCGAGGAGGTCCGCGAAGGCGAGCTCGTCCTTCCCTTCGCCTCCGACGGACGCGACAACGGCGATTATGCCGGCGCAATCGCCGACCGTGCGACCGCGGCACACGCTCGCGACCACGGTCTCTCGGCCGAAGACGCGCTCGCGCGCCATGCATCCACAGATTTCTTCACGACCTCCGGCGACATCCTCGAGACGGGCTATACTGAAACGAACGTGTCTGATCTCATCGTCGCGTTGAAGCGTTGAATCTTTAACCATTCACCTATCTCTTCTATTCTATGGAGCAGCCCTACATCCTCTGGTTCGAGAACATCAGCATGAACGACGTCGGCGAGGTCGGCGGCAAGAATGCTTCTCTCGGCGAGCTCATCCAGGCGGTCGAGCCGAAGGGCGTGAAGATCCCGCATGGCTTCGCCGTCACCGCGACCGCCTATTTCCACTACCTCAAGGAGACCGGCCTCGACACTTTCATCGAGAAGGCGCTCGAAGGGCTCGACACCAAGAATCTCAAGGCCCTCGCCAAGGCCGGCAAGGCGATCCGCGAGAAGATGCGCAAGACCCCGCTCCCGCACGACCTCGAACAGGCCATCACCGAAGCGTATGCCGAGATGGAGAAACGCTACGGCAAGGATACCGACGTGGCCGTCCGCTCGAGCGCGACCGCAGAGGACCTTCCTGGCGCCTCCTTCGCCGGCGAGCAGGAGACCTACCTCAACATCCGCGGCGCCAAGGACGTCATCCGCGCGGTCATCTGGACGAACGCGTCGCTCTTCACCGACCGCGCGATCTCCTATCGCGCCGACAAGGGCTTCGATCACATGAAGGTCGCGCTCTCGGCGGGGGTGCAGAAGATGGTCCGCTCGGACAAGGGCGCTTCGGGTGTCATGTTCACCGTCGACACGGAGAGCGGCTTCAAGGATATCGTCGTCGTGAACGCGACCTACGGCCTCGGCGAGATGATCGTGCAGGGCCACGTCACGCCGGACGAATATCTCGTGCGGAAATCCGCCATCGGCGCGGTGCCGTCGCCCATCATCTGGAAGAAGCTCGGTAAGAACCAGAAGAAGATGATCTACGACACCGGCAAGCGCGACGTCGAGCAGACCAAGATCGTCTCTGTTCCTCCTACTGACCAAGAGCATTTCGTCCTCACGGACGACGAGATCGTCACGATGGCCTCCTGGGGCAAGACCGTTGAGGAACATTATTCCGACCGAGCGAAGAAGTGGACGCCGATGGACATGGAATGGGCCAAGGACGGCCTCACGAGCGAGCTCTATCTCGTCCAGGCACGCCCCGAGACGGTCCAGGCACGCCGCGACTTCAATAAGCTCGTCGAGTACGAAGTGAGCGGTCAGGGCAAGGAGCTCGTGCGCGGCATCTCGGTCGGCTCGAAGGTGGCGAGCGGCACAGCACACGTCATCAAGAGCCCGAAGCAGATCAAGGAGTTCAAGCGAGGCGAGGTACTCGTCACCGAGATGACCGACCCTGACTGGGAACCGATCATGAAGATGGCGAGCGCGATCGTCACCGACAAAGGCGGCCGGACGAGCCATGCCGCCATCGTCTCCCGCGAGCTCGGCCTCCCCGCGATCGTCGGCGCCGGCGACGCGACGAAGAAGCTCAAGACCGGCACGATGATCACCGTCGATACGACGGGCAGCGACGGCGTCGTCACGGCTGGTGCCGCGAAGGTCAAGAAGATCGAGCATGAGCTCGGGAAGCTCCCCGACACCAAGACGAAGATCTACGTCAACATCGCGTCTCCCGAGATCGCGTTCGAGGATTCCTTCCTGCCGGTCAAGGGCGTCGGTCTCGCACGCGAGGAGTTCATCATCGCGGAGACCATCGGCATGCACCCGCTCGCGCTCTTGAACTACAAGAAGCAGTCGCCCAAGGTGAAGAAGGCGATCGACGAACGCACGAGAGGCTGGAGTGACCCGGTCGCCTTCTATGTCGACAACCTCGCCTATGGCATCGCGAAGATCGGCGCCGCCTTCGCTCCGCGACCGGTCATTGTCCGCTTCAGCGACTTCAAGACGAACGAATACTCGACCTTGCTCGGCGGCGAGGCTTATGAGCCGAAGGAGGAGAACCCGATGCTCGGCTGGCGCGGCGCCTCCCGCTACTACGACCCGAAGTTCAAGGACGCCTTCGCGCTTGAGGTACAAGCACTCAAAAAGGTACGCGAAGAGATGGGTCTCGATAACGTCATCCCGATGATTCCCTTCTGCCGTACGACGCACGAAGCGGAACAGGTGCTCACGACGATGAAGGAGCACGGCCTCGTACCAAAGGCACTCTCGAAGGAAGGCGAGAAGACGACCCCCGTCTATATGATGTGCGAGATCCCCTCGAACGTCCTTCTCGCCGAGGAGTTCCTCGACCTCGTCGACGGCATGTCGATCGGCAGTAACGACCTCACCCAGCTCACGCTCGGCCTCGACCGCGACTCTGGCATCGTGACCCATATCAGCAATGAGAACGACGAGGCCGTCCGCGCCCTGATCAGCCAGATCATCCGCAAGTGCACCGCGCGCGGCAAATATATCGGCATCTGTGGCCAAGGCCCTTCCGACCTGCCCGACTTCGCCGAGTTCTTGGTCAAGGAAGGCATCGAGAGCGTGTCCTTGAACCCCGACTCGGTCGTCAAGACCGTCGAGCACACCGCAGAGATCGAGGAGAAGCTCGGCCGCTGACCTCCCTTCCAGGTTTTATCCACACCCCCGCCAGCGAGGGGGGGGATTCCTGATTACAATGAACCCATAATCGCTTATACCCTTTATTCATGTCCACAAAGAAACTCCTCGCCAACCTCCCCGGTATCCTCGCTCTCGTCATCGCCTTCGGCTCAGTCGCCTATGCCGGCTCCTGGACGAATCCTCCGTCGCCAGGCTACCCCTCCGGCAGCAACAACGTCGATGCTCCGATTAACGTCGGTGCCAGCCCGCAGATCAAGA
>JAJYHF010000021.1 GCA_021784875.1 bacterium | reverse complement strand
CCTTTCGGGCCGCCGCGGCTTTATGCTTTCCGTTCGCTGATCGCTTATTTGAGGGTCACTTTCGCGCCCGCTTCCGTAAGCTTCTTGGAGAGCTCTTCTGCCTCTTCCTTCTTCACGCCCTGCTTGAGCATGGACGGAACGCCGTCGACGAGGTCTTTCGCCTCCTTGAGGCCGAGGGCGAGTGCCTCCTTCACCGCCTTGATGACGGCGACCTTGTTCGCGCCGGCTTCGGTGAGCTCGACGTCCACGGTCGACTTCCCTTCCTCTTCAGCGGCGCCACCGGCGGCTGCCGGGCCCGCGACCGCAACCGCGGCCGCGCTCACGCCGAACTTCTTCTCGAGCACCTTCACGAGCTCGGAGAGCTCGAGGACGGTCATGCCCTCGATCTCCTCGACGAGCTTCTTGAACTTCGCCGGCACCTTCGCCTCCTCCTCGGGAGCCTCCGTTGCGGCCACGTTCTTCGTCTCTTCTTCTGCCATGGTGATATCTGATTACGTTATTAAGCCTTCTGTTCCCTGATCTTGTCGAGCGCGATGACCAGGCCCTGGATGGGCGAGTTGATCACGTTCACGAACATGCCGCGCAGGACGGGCACCGGCGGGATCGTCGCGATCGCGACAGCCTGTTCCGCACCGATGAACGCGCCCTCGAAGACACCGCCCAGGAGCGTAAGCGCGCCTTTCAGCTTCTTCCCGAACTCATAGACGCCGCGCGTCGGAGCCGTGACGTCGTCCGCGGTCCAAGCGACCGCGACTTCGCCCGGGAGCTCCGGGACTTCTCCCGCATAGCCCTGCTGCTTGAGGGCGAGGCGGAGCAAGGTCTTCTTCGCGACCGAGTAGCGCACGCCCGCCTTCGCGAGTTCCGCGCGCAGCTTCGACGCGTCCGCGACCGTGAGCTTCGTGAAGCCGACGAACGCGACCGACGACGCCTCTTTGAAGGCGCCTTCGAGCTTCGCGACGATCTCGTGCTTCTTATCTTTAGTGATAGCCATATCGGTTCCGTACGAACGAAACGTTAAGGAGAAATCGACCGTTTATGGTCTCCCTGCGCAAGATTCACGCCTTTCGGCTACTTGCGGTCTTCGGTTCGTACCCAGCCACTATAACAAAAGCGGGCAGGAACGGCAAATTACGGACTTATAATGTCCGTAAATCCTACATCGCGGTGCTGGCGAAATGGAGGCCGATGAGGCCAAGGGCGACAATGGCGACGAAAGCGCTCGAGAACTTCACGAATTCGACGAGGAACGGCAGCATCCGCCGTTCTTTCGCGGCGATCATTTCTTCATCTTGCAGATTGTTCATAGGCTCGGATCTTGGCGAGATCGGACGCTGCCGCCGTGTCGGAAGGGTCGAGGCGCACGACCTCCGCGAGGAAATACTCGGCGTCCGACAGATCCATCACATCTTCATAATACACCACCGCGCGGCGCGCCGTCTCGAGATCGCTCGTATAGTCGGCCTTGCCCTTAGCCGCTTCGGTCGCGGCGCCGCCCTGGTCGCCTGAAGCATAGAGGAGCTGCGCGAGCACGAAGTGCGGCTCGGAGAGGGTCGGGACGAGCGCGAGGTAGCGCCTCAGAATATCCTCCGCCGCCGCGTAGCCGGTGGCGCGTTCGGGAGACTGCGCGGGGTACGCGTTCGCCTGCGCGATCGAGAGGTTCGCCAGGATGTACCAGGGCTGAGAGCGCTTCGGCGAGAGGCTGATCGCACGTTCGAACGCCGACGAGAGGAGGTTCTGGTCGACTGAGGTGCCTGGCGGCGCGAGCGAGAGGACGTGCACGAGATAGAGGGCGGTACGCGCGTCGTACGGGTAGCGCTCGAAGTCGGCCGCGAGCGGAACGAGTGCTGCCTGATAGGCCTCGGCGAGCGCCTGCCCCGAGAGCGTAGTGACCTGATTCGTGTAGATAGAGTACGCTTCGTAGCCGTATTCAAGATTTCCGTAGGTGCCGAGCGCGAAGCCGCTCGAGAGATAGGCTGCCTCCTGCGGGACATCGGTGAGCTGGTAGGCGTAGGCGTGCGCAAGGTCGTAGGCGGCACGCGCCGGCTCGATGGAGCACGGGATGACAAGGAGGACGAGCACGAGCGCGGCCGGCCAGGCGGCGACGCGAGACCACGAGCCGAGCGCCAGAGGCTCCGGCGCCGTTCCCGGCCCCGAGGTTGCGAGCGCGACGGCGAGAAGCGCGAGCAGGAGCCAGAAGGAGGAGATGGTATCGAAGACGAAGAAGTTCTGGACGGCATAGGTTATCGCAAGCAAGGAGAGGAGAAGCGCGCCGGTGCCCTCCCCCCGCTTCGAGAGCCGGCGCGCCGCGACGAAGAAGGAGGCGATGAGCGCTATATAGAGGAGAAGGCCGCCGATGCCATACTGCGCGGCGTAGTCGAGAAAGGCGTTATGCGAACGGTCGAACCACTGCTCGACGATCTGCGTCGGATCGTAGAACTTGTTGAAGAGATAGTCGATGTGCTCCGCGCCGACGCCGAGCAGAGGGGCGCGTTCGATCTGCCCGATCATGTTCTTCCAGATGAAGAGGCGGCTTGCGACGTCGGTATCCTGCGCCGAGATGGAAGCGATGCGCGCCACCGGCTCGAAAGGCGCGTGAGCCAACTCTCCACGGAAGGCGACGAAGAGCCCGCCGAGGATTACGACGCTTGTGAGCGCGATTTGCGCGATACGCCTGCCTTTACGGCCTTCACCGGCAGGCACCTCAGCGGGTGCAGGCCTCCGGAAGGCGAGCCACCCGAGCCACGCGACAAGCGCGACCCCGAGCGCGAGGATCGTGCCGCGCGTCGCGGAGAGCAGGATAGCGACGACCTGGAGCGTCGCGCCCGCATACGCCGCCTTGCGCCACCCCCCGGAAAGCTCGTGAGCAGAGAGCAGCGTCGCGAAGAACGCTAGCCCGAGATACCCGGCGAAGAATGCTGCGTTGCCAAGCAAGCCGCCGATACGACCGCCGCCCATAAGCCACTCGCCGATGCCATAGACGGCGACGAAGCTCCCCACGATCGCGACAGCGTGAGAGAGCCTCCGCATGAACGCGACATCCGCAGAAAGCAGAATGAGATAGAAGCTCGCCACGGCACCGGTGAGCATCAGGAGCCCGTCGCCGCGCACGAAGAGCGACCAAAAGCTCTGATAAAACCCGAGCCCGAAGGCGGAGGCGACGTACGCGAGAGCGAGGAGTACGGCCGGGACCCAAGACTCCCAACGCGCAAGCCGCGCCCAGAAGAAGGCACGGCCATAGGCGACCAAGAGGAGGAAGGCTGCGACCGCGACGAGGCTAATCGCGTAGAAGAGGAGCGTCTTCGGGACGAGATACGGATAGATGACCCCGCCCCAGATCACGACCGGCAGGATGACGGGTGAGAGCAGGATCCAGGGGAACGCGCGTTCGAGATATCGCATCAGAGTTTCGCCTGGTCGCGCTCGATCTGAGTCTGGATAGAGGCCTGGCGGTCGGCGGGCGAGAGCATCTTCACGGTCTGCCAGGCCTTGATCGCATCAGCGTATCGCCCCTGCCCTTCGAGCCACTCCGCCTCGATCGAGAGGATGGCAGGCGTGTCACCGAACTGCTTGGAGGCGTCAGAGAGCGCCGCGAGGATGGCCGCATTATCCTTCGGCAGCCGCGCGGTGAGGAAGGTCAGCCGCATCACATGGTACTCGAGCACCGACGGCTCGACATGCACCGCCTTCGCATACGCGTCGGCAGCAGTGTAGTAGGCACCGAGCTCGTCGAAGAGGTGGCCGAGGTTCGTGTAGACGAGGCCCTTGCCGGGGTGCACGGCGGCTGCCTTGTCGTAGTAACGGTAGGCCGTCTGACCGTCACCGAGGAGGTTGTAGTCATTGCCGATGCCGTTATAGAGGTCGTAGTCATCATACTTCCCTGTCCCGAGGAGGCTCGTGAGGTGTGCGATGTCGGCGTTCGCCTGCGCGACCAAGGTCGCATTGCCCGTGTAGGCTCCCTTGAAGCTCCACGAAGCGATCGCGTCCGCCGGATTTATCGGGAACGGGCCGGTGTAGACCGCCGCTTCAGCCGACGTCGACGTGCTGGTCGCAACCGCGTTCGTCGTGGTCGCGGTAGCGGCCGTAGTCGTCGCCGCGCCGCCCGCCGGAGCCGCCGGCGCCTGCGCGCGATGCGTCCCGGCGAGCACGCCGACCGCCGCAATCACGAGCACTACGACCGCGATGATTCCATAGGTTTTTGCCTTCATATCGCTAGATAGGATACCACAAAACTGTTCCGTCATTCCCTTTTACGCCTGTGTGAAAGTTAAACTTTCAACATGACGATTCGATACGGCAAATAAGACAAAGAGCGGGTGAGTAAGGTCAGACCTTACTCACCAAGGTTCTAGACTGAGTGAATAAAGGTTGTCATCGCGTCGAGCGGCCATATGAAAATCGAGAAGATCTTTCGCTTCTTGTTTGTAGGAGTCTCCTTGTCCGACGATGTCTCGAATCAATCCTTCTTCATCGCCCAAGAGCGGCGATTGAGTACCAGAAACGATATCGCGCAAACTCGAATAGGGGTATCGTTTTGCCCATTCCCACGCATCATCGAAATGCGACTGCGCGGCCACCAAACCTCCCGGATACAATTCGAGCACATTCTTAACCATGATGTAGAAGGCCAAATATCGATAATGTTCATCCTCCGAAACCGTCCGCGCTCGGTACGAACCCTGGAACAAGCTTCCCTTCTCCTGATATTTCAGGTTGAAAGTCATCGAGAGACTCCCACTAAGACGTTGGACCAGTTTGGCCGTGCCTCCTTCCCGTATCTCCTGCACGAGCAGATGGAAATGGTTCTTGTGCAACATCCAAGCGAGGATTCGCGTAAGCGGATCACGCTCCGGCCAGGAAGAAGGGCGTTCGAGTCCGCTGACAGGCGCTATCTCGCGACGCCAGTTCCGGTCGGTATGCGTGTCATTCAGGTAATAAAGGGTGCGAACAAAATTGTCCCGATCTGGAATATCGCGCACGATATCCATTCCTCGTGCGCCGCGATTCGTGACATGAATTATGGAATCAACACCACGCGGATCGACTCGCATATCCTCACGATACCACCATTCGTGAGTAAGGTCAGACCTTACTCACACCGACGAAAGTTGCACGAGAGATATTGCAAGTTGAGTAAGGTCTGACCTTACTCATAGTCGTGTTCACGAATATGTCAATGATAATCGTGAATAACGACTAAAAATAGCCTACGTTCACGATTATTAAACCGGCGCAAAGCCCTTCGTGAGTAAGGTCAGACCTTACTCACGGGCAGGAAGGGGTCGGGAGGAAACGAAAAACCACCCCGGAGAGGGGTGGTATTTCGTTTGCTAGCCCGAATCGCTAGCTGGAGGTTTCGCTCAAGAGGTCACGAGAACCAGGTTCAACTACTTGTAGTAGCTGAGCGCGCTCGA
>JAJYHF010000030.1 GCA_021784875.1 bacterium | reverse complement strand
CGCGCGCCGATCCGGCCGTATCGCGCCGCTCCACAAAGCGGATAAGATATCGACCGTTCCCGTTCACCTCATCATAGAGCTCAAGCGCCGCAGGACCGGAGGCAACGAGGATCGCCGGCACGCGATTCTCCTCCCTAAGCTCGCGCTTCATGCGATAGAAGCGCCACGCGCTCTCGGACGCGACCGATACGACGAGATAAAGAACGAGGATGGTCTTCGGCGCGATCGAGAGCGGGAGGACGAAGAAGAGGATGGCGGCGATAGCGACGGTAGCCGCCTGTGCGCCGAGGATGCGCGTGCCCATCACGCGCCGGATCGGACGCGTCGGCTTCTCGTAAAGGCCGGCGATGTAGAAGATAACCAGCGCGAGGAGGAAGACCGGTAGGAAAGGTACCAGATTGCGCAGGAAGTAACTTCCTGACGGAATCGCGAGGTTCCGGAGAAAGAGCGCGGCCCAGAGCGACGCGATGAGCAGGGCGAAATCCCCCAGGAGGAGGATGGCGGTCTCGCGCGGGTCGAATGCCATGATCGGATACTATAACGCCAGGAAATATTGTACAGTTGCATCCATGCAGTCGCTTACCAGGAAGAAAGTTCTCTATGTCATTACAAAGTCGAACTGGGGCGGCGCCCAACGCTACGTCTATGACCTCGCGACACGCCTCGCTGAAGCGGGAGCCGAGGTTGCCGTAGCACAAGGCGGCACAGGCGAGGCAGGCGCCCCCGGAGGCCCTCTCGCGAAGCACCTCGCTGAAGCGGGGATCCGGACGATTCCCGTCCCGAGCTTCGCTCGCGATCTCGGTTTCAAGAACGACGTCGGCGCCTTCTTAGAGCTCAAGCGCATCATCCGCACGGAGCGGTCGGATATCGTGCACCTGAACAGCTCGAAGGCAGGCTTCTTGGGCGCCCTGGCCGCGCGCTCGCTCGGCACGCGTCACATCATTTTCACCGCGCACGGCTGGCCCTTCGCCGAGAAGCGCAACCCGCTCTGGCGGGCCGTCGCCTGGCTCGGCTCCTGGGCGACCGCTCTGCTCGTCCACACGATCATCGTCGTCTCGAGAAACGATCTCCGGCTCGGGGAACACCTCCCCTTCTGCAAGAAGAAGATGCGCCTCATACATAACGGCATCAATCTCGACGCGCCGCTCGGCTCCGGCGCGATCATTCGCCGCGCCTTCCCCCCGGGCGCGCACATCACTGGCACCATCGGCGAACTCAACCGGAACAAGAACCAGATCGCGCTCGTCGAAGCGGCGCGGCGCGACCCGGCGCTATCCATCGCCATCGTCGGCGAGGGAGAAGATCGCGCGTATCTCGAACGAAAAATAAAAGAATACGGCCTTGAGTCCCGCGTGAAGCTCTTCGGCTTCATACCAACCGCTGACGTTCTGCGAGGCTTCGACGCATTCGCCCTCCCCTCGCTCAAGGAAGGCCTCCCCTACGTCCTCCTCGAGGCGAAGGCTGCCGGCCTCCCCATCGTCCTCACGAACCGCGTAGGCGGCATCGGCGAGATCCTCGACGCGCCCGACCTCAAGGAATTTTCAATCGAGAAGATGATCGAGAAGACAGCCTCTGTCTATAGCGCAAACTAGCCAGAATTATGGACGTAATGTTAAACCAGCGCAGCTTGGAAGGTTAGGAGGTGCATGGACAATTCAGGCGTCTATAAGGTTAGCAATCTTTTTCGCTTCCTCCCGGTAGGCCCTAGCGCCCTCTTCTCCTGATTTGTCCATCGTCAGGAATCCTTGGAGAGCCTGGAAGATTCCTCTCGCCGACGATTCTTCCGTAACCCATTCAAGCGCTTTCAGAGAAAGACCGTTCATGTTCAAGATGTCCCGATCGATCGTATCGATCTGCTCTCGCGGAAGAGTCTTGACCATTTCGATCAACGGTCCTTTCAGCTCTTCGAGAACGGGATCTGATGATGCCTCCCGAGACTCCCGTCCAAGATGCACGACTTCCCCTTTGAATCCGCTGAATCCTTCGTGGGTCATAGATTATTGTTAATACTAATGCCAGTAAAAGTCGGGCCTTCGCTAATCGAGAGACGGTACATCGCCATCACGACTTCGCCGGATCCACAGCTTTTATGGTATCACCTAGATCAACAAACCTTAACCATACATTTTAGCCGCCTAGGTACTCGTTCGCGTTCGTATCGCGCACGGCGCCGCGGCCGTGGCGTGCTAAGGATGCGATGATGCCGAGCGCGCCGAACTCGAGCACGAGGTGCGAGCCGCCCGAGCTCATGAAGGGGATCGTCTGCCCGGTCACCGGCAAGAGACCGAGGTTGATGCCGCTGTGAAGGACGACATGCGCGGCGAAGAGGATGAGCACGCCGAGCGTGAAGAATGCGTCGAAGTTTGTCGCGGACGCTCGTGCGATCTGCGCGAGCCGGACGAAGAGGAATCCGTAGAGCGCGAAGATGAGCAGGATGCCGACGAACCCCCACTCCTCGGCGAACGCGGCGAAGATGAAGTCGGTCTGGTATTCGGGCAGGAAGCGGAGCTTGGACTGCGTGCCGTAGCCGATCCCCTTCCCGAAGAGGCCGCCCGAGCCGACGGCGATCTTCGCCTGGTACGCGTTATAGCCGGCACCGCTGATGTCGGCGGCCGGATTCACGAAGGAGGCGATACGCGCGCGCTGATAAGGCTTCAGTCCCCCGAACCAGAGGAGCAGCGCGGCAGCGAGTCCCGCCACGCCGATCAGAGCGAGGTGCTTCTTCGAGATGCCGGAGACAAGCATCATCCCGAGCCAAAGCACGGTGAAGATGATGGCGTTCCCCAGGTCCGGCTCGACGACGATGAGCAGGATCGGCACGAGCGCATACGCCCCCGAGACGAGGATATGCCGGATGTCGCCGATCTCGACATGCCGCCGCGAGAGATACTTAGCGAGAAGGACGAGGAGCGCGAGCTTCGCGAGGTCGGCTGGCTGGAAGGAGATGGCCCCGAGCGAGAACCAGGAACGCGCGCCCATCACCGGATGCATGACGAGCACAAGGAGGAGCAGGATGTTGGCGAGGATATAGAGCGCCATCACGGCGGGCGTCCGACGCAGGAACCGCAGGTCGAACGCGGCAAGTGCGAGAAAGAGCGCGACAGCGACCGCGAGCCAGACGAGCTGACGCGGCGCGAGCGATGCCCCCGTACCGAAGGTGCTCATGGTGACGATGCCGAGGAGCGAGAGCGTCACTGCTGGTAAGAGCAGGGTCCAGTCCCCGAGGAACGACGACACGCCAGCGAACGGTTCCCGAGTACTCACAGCAAAGGAATGACCGGCAGAACCTGAGCCGAAGCAGGCAAAGCGGAGAACGGAGCGTTCCAGGTGAACGTCGCTATCGCGGTTCCCTGCGCAGGGATGAGCGGCACGATCGTCTGCGAGGCGGCGATGACGTTCTCCTGCGCGTCGTAGACGAAGACGAACGCTAAAACGCTTGAGAGCGGTGTCGCGGCGGGGTCACTGAGCATGGCGGTGACACGCGGCGTCGTGGTCGCATCGCTCACGACCGTATCAGAGACCGTCGGCACGATGCGTGGATCGGATAGCATCGATTCCCACTGAATGACCGAGGGCTCGATCGAGAGGAACGCGCTCGCGGCCTTTTGCTCTCCTACCGGCACGCCGGGTATATACACCGGCACGGTCGCGCCGGGCGGGAGATCGAGCGTGCCCTGCACCTTCGTGAGGAAGAGGTGTTGGCTGTCATAGAGCGCGACGCTGTAAGGGACATCCTTCGCGCCGCCAGAGAGATTATTATTCCGAACCATAGCGACGATATCGGTGCGGCCGGTCCCGTTGTTAATCGGCTGTGTGAAGAGGACCGTCGGGGCCTGCTCGAGCGCCGTGCAGAGCCTCGGGCACGGGCCGCCGCAGTCGATCCCTTCCTCGCCCTGATTCTCTATGCCGTCGTTGCAGGTCGGCGTATGGTAAAAGATTGAAAAGCTGAAAATCGCGGCGAACGCAGCGATGGCCGCGCCCACGATAAGCAGGATGATGACCTTCCGCCGCGCAGCCCAAGACATGGAGGCAGTATATAACAAAATTCAAATACTCGGTTCTGGCGGCTAGCTACTCTCCCTGCCGGTAAAGGCAAGTACCATCGCCGCGAGGAGGCTTAACTTCCGGGTTCGGAATGGGACCGGGTGTGACCCTCCCGCCAAACCACCAGAACCGAACATTCAAATATCGCAAAGGGTGCAAGCAACGACCGTGCCGTACAATGTTCCGCACGAGAGACTGGGCATATTAGTACTTCTCGGCTCAATGCCTCGCGGCACTTCCACCTGAAGCCTATCGACCTCGTCATCTTCGAGGTGCCTCATAACGATTCCTAATCTTGGAGCGCGCTTCCCGCTTATATGCTTTCAGCGGTTATCGCAACCCGACATAGCTACCCAGCGATGCCCTTGGCAGGACAACTGGTAGACCAGAGGTCAGTTCATCCCGGTCCTCTCGTACTAGGGACGACCCTCCTCAAGAATCAACGCCTACAGTAGATAGGAGACCAACCTGTCTCACGCATGTTCTCACGCATTACTGCGCGCATTGGACTATACCTTCACCCTGCCGCAAGGGCTGAGGGTGGCTGACGTTTAAGTCTCTACGGGGTCAACAATCCGCTTTCGCTTTTTCGAATAATTCAGATTCCTATACGCGTCGACAAGCTCACGAAGTGCGAAGAAGTCATCTTCGTCTTCAATCTGCTCTTTAGCGCTTAAAATCTGTTCGAGCAATTCGATTTGCCTGCGCTTCATGCGCACATACGGCTTCACAAATGAAATAAGTTCTCGTATCTCTGCTATACGATTCACGGTTATTTCAAGAATACCGTCTTTACGTTTGCGCATATTCCCGAGATTCAGGAGCCTGTGGAATTCTTTGAAAGAATCCTCCGACTTCGCCGACTGAAAGAACACGATCGCCGGAGCTATCTGATAGCCATAACGATAACTCGCATTCCTTTTCGTCTGGACATAGACGCTGCCATCTCCATCCAGGAATCCGGAAATATATGCACGTTGAATTGCTGAAAGCTTCATGGGACTTCCCTCGGGATTATCCCGACATATGACGGTTTATCATGTCTGGATTCCCCCGATATGAGTCAGCTTGATGCCTGTGGATTACTCCACAGGACCGCCGTGTCATGATTGGTTCCTTTTTCTTTTGCAAAGACGAAAAAACTTTTGATCGATAACAGCAATCTCTGAGGGTTCAAACGGGTCGAGCATCCGTCCTTCCTTTCGTCAGGACAGGTGCTCGACGGTTTGAACCCAGCTCGCGTACCTTTTTAATTGGCGAACAGCCAAACGCTTGGGACCTTCTCCAGCCCCGCGCTAAGGTGAGCCGACATCGAGGTGCCGAACTCCGCCGTCGCTATGGACGCTTGGGCGGAACTAGCCTGTTATCCCCAGGGTAACTTATATCCGTTAATCT
>JAJYHF010000012.1 GCA_021784875.1 bacterium | reverse complement strand
TCAAGCGAGACGAGGGCGGTGAGCGCCTCGCCGGCGGGGATGCCGCTCGCGCGCAGGAGCTCGTCGCGCGTCATCGGCTCTGCGAGCCTGTCCCAGATAACCTGTTCGGTCTCCTCAAGGTCGCTCGGCGCAACACCGTGCTCGCCCGATTCGCGTGGAGCGATGCCGAGTGCTTCGAGAATGTGCACAGGCTCGGAGACGAGCGCCGCACCGAGGCGGATGAAGAGATGCGGGCCGAAGGCGTGCGGGTCGCCGATCCGGTGCGGGATGCAGAGGAGGTCGCGGTTGTACTCGCTTGCGAGTCGCGCGGTGATGAGGGTGCCTGACTTCTCGCCTGCCTCGACGACGAGCACAGCGTTCGCGAGCCCGACCATGACCCGGTTGCGCTCGGGGAAGAAGTGGATGTGCGAGGGCGTCCCGGGCGGGTACTCGGAGAGGAGCCCGCCGCCCGCCGCGAGGATCTCCTTGGCGAACGGGCGGTTGGTACGCGGATAGAGGACGTCGTCGCCGAGCCCCGAACCGGGGACGGCGAGGGTGTGGAGGCCGGCGTCGAGCGCGGCCTTGTGGGCGCAAGTATCGATGCCGAGCGCGAGGCCCGAGACAATCGAGACGGGGTAGCCCGCGAGGCCGCCGATAAGCTTCCGGCACGCCTCCTCGCCGTAGCGCGTCATCGCGCGGCTCCCGACGACCGCGAGAAGCTTGTGCCCCTCGGGCGGTAAGGAGCCCTGCACCCACAGCCGCTCCGGCGGTTGCGGTATCTCCAAAAGTTGTGCGGGCCAATCTTCCTTCGCGAGTTCCCGTATCTCCATCCGTGCAGTATACCTGCTTCGGATAAGGTATACTGTCCCGCATATGCTCGATATCCATTTTATCCGGGAGAACGCGGATCTCGTGAAGGTCGGCGCGGCGAAGAAGAGGATCGAGGTCGACATCGACCGCTTGCTCGCGATCGACGAAGAGCGCAAGCGCCTCCGCCAGGAGCTCGATGCTAAGAAGGCCGAGCAGAACCGCCGCAGCAACGAGATCCAACGCGCGCAGGGCGCGGAGCGCGACACGGTCCTCGAGGAGATGAAGCACCTGAAAGAGGGGATGATCGAGGGAGAGGAGAAGCTGAAGGAGGTGATGGCCGAGTGGCAGCAACTGATGCTTTCCGTGCCGAACATACCGGATATGTCGGTGCCGGAGGGCGAGAGCGACGCGGACAATCTCGAAGTGAAGGTCTGGGGCGAGAAGACGCGGTTCGACTTCGAGCCGAAGGGTCACGTCGAGCTCATGACCGCGCTTGGCATGCTCGACCTCGAACGGGGAACGAAGGTCGCCGGCTTCCGCGGTTACTTCCTCAAGGGCGATGGCGTCCTCCTCACGAACGCGGTCTGGCAGCTCGCGCTCAAGCACTTCGGCGGGAAAGGATTCTCGCCGATGATCGTGCCTTCGCTCGTTCGGCGCGAGCCGTTTCTCGGTACTGGCTACCTCCCGCAGGGCGAGGAGGATCTCTACAAGACACAGGACGGCGATTTCCTCGCCGGCACGGCCGAGGTCGCGACGATGGGGTATCACATGAACGAGACGGTCGAGAAGAGCGCGTTTCCGGTCCGCTTCCTCTCGTTCTCGCCCTGCTTCCGCCGCGAGGCGGGCGCGCACAGCAAGGACGTGAAAGGGCTCATCCGCGTACACGAGTTCTTCAAGTGGGAGCAGGTCGTCCTCTGCGAAGCGAATCATGAAGAGAGCGTCCGGCAGCACGAGGCACTGAACCGAAACACCGAAGAGTTCATTGAGCTCCTGAACATTCCGTATCACACGGTCGCGAACTGCGGCGGCGACCTCGGACTCGGGCAGGTGAAGAAGTATGACGTCGAGCTCTGGGTGCCCGGCGAGCAGACGTATCGCGAGATCAGCTCGGCTTCCTATTTCCATGACTTTCAAACGCGCCGCTTGAATATCCGCTATCGCGACGAGGACGGCACGCTTAAGTTCGCGCATTCGCTCAACTCGACCGCGATCCCGACGCCGCGCATTCTCGTCTCGATTATCGAGAACTATCAGCAGGCCGACGGGACCATAAAGGTTCCGGAGGCGCTCGTGCCGTATGTGGGGAAGAGCGTCATCGGGATTGCGGCGTAGTCTTGCGGAGCGCCGCCGCCGGAGGCGGCGGCGCCTTCTCATCGCGTCCCTCATTTCCGTTCTCATCCTGCTTACTGCTTCCGTGTACGGCCTGCACCAGAGTGCGGTGCGCATCTCGCGGGTTACGGTCTCAAGCGGCGATGCATCGCTCGCCGACCTCGCGACTGCCGCGATGCGGGGTTCCTACTTCGGCGTCATCCCGCGCGATTCCGTCTTTTTCTATCCTTCCGGCGCTATCCGCGCCGCCATCCTCTCGGCACATCCGGAGATTGCTGCGGTCTCGATCTCCCGGAGCGGCTTCGAGAGCATCTCGATCGAGGCCGATGCGCGCGCCCCGGTCGCGCGGTGGTGCGGTTCGGCGTATTCATCGAGAACAGCCTCATCGACTCTGGCAGCCGACTGCTACCTCTTCGACGCGGACGGATTCATTTATGCGACGGCGACCGCCGCTGTCGCGCCGATAAACGCCTTCACCGTCTACGAGCCTCTCGACGCGTCGGTAACTCCTGTTGGTGTGACGCTCCCGTATGCCGGACAGTTTCCGGCGGCATTCGACTTCGCACGGAAACTCGCTTCGTTCGGTTCGCCGGCCGTCGCGGTCGGCATCCATGACGGCGAGGTCGACGATTATCTCGCGAGCGGCACGCGCGTGACCTATCTTCTCGGCGGCGAACAGAACGCTTATGCCGCGCTCGTCTCGGCTCGCGCCGACCTCGATCTCGCTGACGGCTCGATCGAATACGTCGACCTGCGCTTCCCGGGAAAAGTGTATTTGAAGAAGAAAGAGTGATACGGTGCGGGCATGGAATCGTTCTGGCAAAAACTCCCGAAACCGTTCTTCGCCTCCGCGCCGATGAAGGATGTCACCGACGCGGCCTTCCGCGCGCTCGTCGCGCGGCGAGGCGCTCCGAACGTCACCTGGGCCGAGTTCGTCTCGGCCGACGGCCTCTATCACACACGGGAATTGCAGCGGCTGCCTGACGCAGAGAACCCGCTCATGCGCGACCTCGCGTTCGACCCGAGTCTCGAGCGGCCGATCGTCGCGCAGCTGTTCTCCAGCCGTCCGGACATGATCGCGTATGCGACGAAGCTCGTCGCGGAGCTCGACTTCGATGGCGTGGACCTCAACATGGGCTGCCCGGACCGCTCCGTCGAGAAGCAGGGTGCCGGCGCCGCGCTCATGAAGGATCCGGGGCTCGCCGTCGAGCTCATCAAGGCGGCGAAAGAGGCTTCACCATTGCCAGTCTCGGTGAAGACGCGCATCGGGTACAACAAAGAATCGCTCGAGGAGTGGCTGCCGCCCTTGCTTGAGGCTGAGCCTGTCGCCATAACGCTCCATCTGCGCACGCGGAAAGACTTGTCGCTCGTGCCGGCGAAGTGGGAGCTGATGAACAAGGCGGTCGCCATCCGCGACCGCGTGAATCCGAGCGTGCTCCTCATCGGCAACGGTGATGTGGCGAGTGTCGAAGAAGGGAAGCAGCTCGCCCTAGAGACGGGCGCCGACGGCATCATGATCGGCCGCGGTATGTTCGGCAACCCCTGGCTGTTTTCTGCAAATGCGAATTACGGGCTTACGATGTCCGTAGATGAAAAGCTCGCCGCGCTCGTCGAGCTCGCACACGATTTCGAAAAGCTCTCACCGCCCAAGCACTTCGACCTCCTCAAGAAACACGTCAAAGCATTCGTCACCGGATTCCCGGGTGCCGCCGACCTCCGCGCGAAATTGATGGAATCCCAAAGCGCCGCCGATCTCGAACGCGTCCTCGCGGAGGCAAAAAGATAATGGGGCGCTCCGCGCGTCCCTTCCAAGAATCCGCTATAATACGTTCATGGCGCATCAGGCACTCTACCGGACGCACCGCCCGCAGAAGTTCTCGGAGGTGGCGGGGCAAGAGCAGGTGACGAAGCCCCTCGAGGAGGCGGCGAGGAGCGGCGCGATCGGTCACGCGTATCTCTTCGCTGGGAGCCGGGGCCTCGGGAAGACGAGCGTGGCGCGCATCTTCGCCCGCGAGATCAACAAGGGTCGCTTCGACGAGAGCGACGTCTCTGAGATAGATGCCGCGAGCAATAATTCGGTCGAAGACATCCGCGCCTTGGCCGAGGGCGTCTACACGCTGCCCTTCGGCTCGACCTACAAGGTCTACATCCTCGACGAGGTGCACATGCTCTCGAAGGCGGCCTGGAACGCGTTCCTAAAGACGCTTGAGGAGCCGCCCGGGCACGCTGTTTTTATCTTGGCCACGACAGAACTTGAAAAAGTTCCGGAGACCGTGCAGTCGCGCTGTCAGGTCTTCGAGTTCAAGAAGCCGTCGCGTGCGGCGCTCGCGGAGGTGGTAGCGGGGGTCGCGAAGAAAGAAGGTTACGCGCTCGACGCCGACGCTGCCGAGCTCGTCGCCATGCTCGCCGAGGGCTCGTACCGCGACGCGCTCTCTGTCCTGCAGAAGGTGCTCGCAGGAGCAGAAGGCAAGAATCTCTCCCGCGAAGCGGTCGAGGCGGCGACCGGCGCGCCAAAGCGCGAGCTGGTGCACGCGCTCGTCGCGGCGCTCGCGGCAGGGGAGAAAGGGAAGGCGCTCGCGGCAGTCGAGGAGGCGGCCAGGAGCGGCGCGGACCTAAGGCTCTTCCTTGAACTCCTGTTCGAGGCGCTTCGCTCGACGCTCCTCATCCGCTATGCGCCGGACCTCCGCGCCTCGCTCCAGAGCGAGCTCGGCGCGGATGAATCCGCCGCACTTGAGACGTTCGCGAAGGGGGGCGGCATCACGCACGACACCCTGCTCGCCTTCCTCACCGCAGCCGACCGGATCCGCTACGCGCCCATCCCCGCGCTTCCGCTCGAACTCGCCGTCCTCGAACTTTTTCCGGATTTAAAGATGTAATATGAGCAAGATATGAGCCGGGATACTAAATTTGAGTTTCCTAAAGAAATCAGGAGCCACTATGTAAATGGGATCATCTCGTTTTTCCAAAATGAAAGAGACGAGGTAATCGGCATCATCGCTGCGGAACAGGTTCTGGATTTCTTTCTGAATGAGATCGGTGATGAAATTTACAAAAAGGCATTACGGGATGCAAAGAAAATCGTTAAAGAAAAATTAGAGGGACTGGAGGTTGAATTGGACATCCTTACTGGATGAGAATTTACATATTTAATCCACACGGCTAAGGTAGTAATCGCCTCTAGGGTTGATATACTACCTCAATGAAGGGAGATGAAAAAGAGCGAGCCATCCGTTTACGTAAGGCAGGAAGGACCTATGGTGAAATATTGAGTGAAATAAAAATCGCGAAATCGACGCTTTCTGGATGGTTAAAGTCTGTCGAA